>JBFYTX010000008.1:0-6411 GCA_041300345.1 Dehalococcoidales bacterium
TCTTCGTTGCACGTCGTGATATTGCAGGCCACCATGGCGGCGTTAAAGCCCATCAGCTCGTAGCAGATCTCGGCCTCGCCCAGCTTGAGCTCCGCCTGCCACATCTTGTCCACCGAGGGGAAGCTGTAATAACGCGCCATCATATTGGCGGGTATTTCGCTCAGGACGTATTTAGGGGAATGCCCCACCACCGGAAAGCTGGCGGGACCGGGCCAGTGGTAGAGTTTGACAGCGCCCTTGGTAAAGACGCCCGGCGTCACACCCGGCGGGACGGCGCTGGTCAGGATACTTCGTAAAGACGGGCCGGGGCCATCGCCGCAGAACCACTCGTCGGCGGAGCCCAGCGCGCCCGTCCTGACGATATCGCCTTCCGGGGTGACCCACTCGATGGCCAGGTGGTTACGGTCGTCGCCGCTGGTGGTCTGGTCCATATGCCCGTGGCCGCGCAACATCGCCGAGCAGTTGGTGCCGGCGCCCTTGATGCAGAAGTTCAGGCCGCGTTTCATGAGCTCCGCCTGAAGCTCCGCCGAGATAACGTAAGGCTCGACCACGGCGTACATATTTTTTTCGTTGATCTCAATAATCTTGTTCATACGGCGGAGGTCGAAGAGGATAATGCCCTTGGGGAACATCCCCGACCAGCCGGTGCAGATGGGGCGGAACTTTAGCCTGTGCTTGTTGCAGAGCTTAACGAGCGCCTGGACCTCCGCGGTATTGCCGGGGAGAACCACGGCGGCGAACTCGGTATTGTAATACGAGGGCATGATAGCCGGGTCGTCACAGATGTTCTCCTCCCCTACCACATCCTCGAACTCTTTATAGACCTGTTTATCTAAAGCCATAATCTTTACCCCCTTTATGATTTGCTTTTAGCTATTAGCTTTTAGCTGTTAGCTTCGCGTAAGGGGAGGACTAAATGCTAACGGCTAATCGCTAACCGCTTCTAGATTGCTTTTTCCACGAGCTCGACGATATCATAGATCTTCAGGGATCTGCCGCTCTCCTTGAGGGCCTCGTTAAAGGTCTTCTCGCACCAGGGGCAGGCGGTCACGAGAGCCTGAGCGCCAGTGGACACCGCCTCCTCGATACGCTTCCCGGCCGTCCATTTTGCGAAGTCGGGGTTGGACTCGTTAACGCCGCCGCCGGCGCCGCAGCACCATGAATACTCTTTGATGCGGGTCATTTCGATGAGCTTAACGCCGGGGAGAGCGCGGAGGACATCGCGGGGCGGCTCGTAGACGCCGTTAGCGCCGCGGCGGTAAGGTTTGGGCGGGTCGAAGACAAAGCGGTCGCCGGGGATCTTGGTGCCCTGCCAGTGTATCCACGGCTCGCCCAGGCGACCGAGCCGGCAGGGGTCGTGGTAGGTGACCGAGATATCGACTTTCTTGCGGGGCTTGAGTCGACCGTCCTTAATAAGCCTATCGATGTACTCCGAGATATGCAGGACCTCCAAATCGCCCTTGAGGTCGAACTTGTCATAGAGCACCTTGAAGGCCTGATAGCCGTCGGCGCAGCCGGTCACTAAAATCTTGGCGCCGGACTTTTTAATCAAGGCCATGTTCTTTTTCGCCTGTTTCAGGAAGTCGTCCTTATAGCCCATCTGGTAGGCGCGGCCGCCGCAGCAGGTCTCGGCGTCCCCGGCAATGCCGAAGTTCACGCCGGCCTTCTGGAGTATCTTCGCCGCGGCTTTAGCCAGCTTCCACATATCCTTATCGTAGCTGGTCAGGCAGCCAACGTGGAAAAGAACGTCCACCTTCTCTTTAGTCGCGTCCTTTATGTCAAGTCCAGTTGCCCAGTCGCCGCGCTTCCCTTTCACGGGGACCATCGCGCCGGTCTTGCGCAGGCCGGCGACGACCTTATCCAGCGCGGGATTGGTCTTGCCGTCCTCGTTGCACTTAATCCGGAACTCCTGGATGGGTTCGAGGACCTCCATGTCCATGGCGTACTTGCAGGAAGTATCACAGGCGCCGCAGACCTGACAGTTATAAACGATATGCAGGAGGCGGTCGGTATAATTCATACCGTTCTTCAGCGCCTGGGTGCCGATATTGACGCGGCCGCCGCCGGAATAGGAATGGAAATTGAAACGGGAGATGCTGGGGCAGACATAGGAAAAGGCGGAGCCTTTCACCTTTTGCAGAGGGATAAACTTGCACGCCGAACACCGGCAGCACATGGCCATATCGCCCGCGTATTGTTCCAGACTCATAAATTGCCTCCTTGGCTTAAGTAATCAGCAGCTATCAGACTAAAATCCCGCCTTGCCCGGATTCATGATGCGGTTGGGGTCGAAGATCTTCTTGAGCTTGTTCAGGACCGCTACGGTGGCGGCGTCGCGGTTGACGATCATGCCGGTATTCTCGCCGTAGGGACGGGAGAAGAAAGCGCCGTGGGCCATCAAGCCCTTAACGGCCGCGGCGGTCAGTCCCCTGACCTGTTTGACCTCGCCGGCGTTGGTGGGGTCGTAGAAGAGGGTGAACTCGCAGTGGACGCCGGTGCCCTGCACGACGGGCTGGACGTAAATGCCCATGTCCGAGGCGGGATAGCCGGCCTTTTCCACCAGCTTGTTCATCGCGGAAATAAGCTCTTCCAGCTTATCATTGATGGTCAGGAAGAAGATGTCCTCGAAGGCGCCCTTGTAGCGGAGTTTCCAATAGGGGTCGGGGCAGGGCTGCTGGACGGTCTTCAATATCTCTCCGGCGGAGATACCGCCGACCGATCTGACGGCTTCGATACCGAGCCGCTGGGTAATTTTGGTAATATCGTTAACGTGGGTATTAACCCGTTCCTCCGGGAAGAACTCATAGCCGGCGACGGTATAGAACAGGGTATAAGGGGGCAGGGCGTTCTTAAGCCGTTGATAGTCAGCGGGCCACTTTTTAGCAAAGACAGCCGCGAGGTCGGTGCTGTTCAGGATAAAGCACTCGTTGGCCATGCGGAGGCGGACAAGCCAGGAGGCCAGCTCGAGCAGGACAGGGAAATTGGCGGAGCCGACCACGAAGGGCTCTTCGATAGCGGGGAGCAGCTCGCAGCGCATCGACACCCAGGTGACGATGCCGATGGTGCCCTGGGCGCCCTGCACCAGGCGGTGCCAGGAGGCAACGCCGGGGCCGTAGGGCGCCTTTTGCACGCCGCCTACCTTCCACTGCTCATCAACGGTGCCGGGACCGGCCGCCTGGCCGGTGCGGAACTCGTCGCCGGAGCCGAAAATGACCTCGACGCAGGCCAGGGGGTCGGAAACGTCCCACTGGTACTTGGGCATGACGACCGGCTCGCGCTCCAGCAGGCTGCCGACGACGGTCTTCGACTGCCGCGGCAGGAGCGGCATGTTAAGCCGGATGCCCTCCCTGGCGGCGGCCGTGATAAGCTCGGCGAAGGTCACGCCCGGCTCGACCATGGCCACGCGGCGGGCGCGGTCGACGTTGATGATCTTCTTCATTTTGCTCAGGTCCACGACCACGGCCCCGCCGGCGCCGGGGACGGTATCGCCGCGGAAATGGGGAGGGCCGGAGCTCACCGGGACGAGGGGCGTCAGCGTCTCGTTGGCCAGCTTGACCAGCGCCTGGACCTCGGCGGCGTTCCTGGGCCGGACGACACATTCCGGCCTGACGGCATTCACGAAACTCACATCGCGGGAGTATTCGTCTAAAGCCGCCGGTTTATAGCTTACGCCGATAGTCCCGACAATCTTCACCAGCTTCTCTTTGGAAATCATGATGACCCCCTTTCGCTCCGGGCAGACTAACGGGCTTTTGAGTTTACAGACATACAGGAATTATCTTTTTATCGCTTTTGAAAAACATGCAATAACCGGCAATAATATTTTCCTAACAGATAGTAGACTACTTTAGAGTACTCTGTCAATTTTACCCGCGCCTCTCGCCCATGGGGGCGGAGACCTCCAGCACCTGGCCGGAAAGCTTGGCGGAGACGTCCGAGACGAGGAAAGCCACCGCGTTGGCGATGTCCTCCGGCGTGGTGGTCTTGCCTGCCTTAACCAGATTAGCGACAATGTCCGCCATGCGCGAGTCGCCGCCGGAGACCCGGTGGAAGTTGGTAGCCCCGGGGCCGGGGGCAATGATATTGATATTAATACCCTGGGCGCCGACCTCGCCGGCGAGGGTCTTGCTGAACATGACCGTGCCGGCCTTGGCGGCGATATACACGGCCGCGCCGGCCAGTCCGGCAGGCTGGTGGGCGGCGTGGGTGGAGAAATTAACGATCTTGCCGTAATGACGTTTAAGCATACCGGGGAGAACGGCCTGAGTAACGTTCATCGTGCCGCGGAGATTGATGTTGATATCGATGTCCCACAGGTCCGGGGGCATCTCGACGAAGGGACGGAGACCGCTGGCGCGGCCGGCGCAGTTGACCAGGATATCAATACGGCCGAAAGCTTCCAGGGCTCTTTCCACCACGGCGTCGACGGCATCCCTGTCTGTGATATCGACCTTTAAAGCTAAAGATCTCCTGCCGAGCTTTTTTACCGCGGCGGCTGTCTGCCGGGTACCCGAGTAATCAACATCGGCGCAGATAACGTCACAGCCTTCCGCCGCGAGCATCAGGGCGATACCCTTGCCGAAGCCTATCTGCGAGCCCGTGCCGGTAACAAAAGCAATTTTATCTTTAAGTTTAAGGTCCACCAAAGCCCTCCCGTGCTGATTTTTCCATAGCCGAGGTATTATACCATGATGGCGATTGGGGAGGAAAAAGAGCATAAATCAGATGTATATTATGGTTCATTAGAGATAATATATATCCAGAGGGCGTAAATCATAGATTCCTCCCGGTATCAGAAGGAATCGTCTAAACGGAGGTGAGATATGATTCGGAATGCGCAGCCGGCTGACTTAAGCGCTATTTTAGATATCTACAATGATGCGATATTGAATACGACATCGGTGTATGATTACAGACCGCATACGCTGGAAGACCGGATATCCTGGTATGAGAAGAAGGCCGTTGACGGATACCCGGTACTGGTGTTCGAGGAAAATAATCGTGTCAGCGGGTTTGCATCGTACGGGCCGTTCAGGGCCTGGCCGGCGTATAAATATCCGATAGAACATTCAGTTTATGTCCATAAAGACCACCGGGGTAAAGGTGTGGGCGTTAAACTCATGAAAGAGCTGATAAAGGTTGCGAACTCGAACGGGTACGCCGTAATGGTCGCCGCGATCGATGCAAATAATCAATCAAGTATTGTGATGCACAGGAACTTAGGATTTAGCGAATGCGGCACCATTAAGAAGGCTGGGTTCAAGTTCGGGAAATGGCTGGACCTGACGTTTTACCAGTATGAACTCCGGGGACCTGAGGCTCCGAGAGATGGTTAAAACCTGAAAAGTATACTGGTCGCTTGACATTTATATTGATAACCAATATAGTTATCTAAACTGAAAAGGCTCTTTTTTAGTATATATTGTTTTGTCTTTGAAAAACATATACAATTATAGTCAAATAATATAGAAGGAGGAAAAATGGTAAAAAAGGTACTGGCACTAATCTTCGCTCTCGTGATAATAACGACTTTGCTGGTGCTGCCCGCCTGCTCCCCATCCGCCTCGACCAAGGAACAGATACTGCGCACCAATATCGCGGGAGAACCTTCCCAGATCGACCCGAACCGCGCTTCGTGGTCGACAGAACGCACCGTCATCATGCAGGTCTTCGAGGGGCTGCTCGGCTTCAACCAGGACCTGTCATTGCGGGCCATCGGGGCCAAGGAAATCCCCACTGTTGATAACGATGGGATTTCCGCTGACGGTAAGACCTACACCTTCGAACTCAATACCAAGGTCGAATGGAGCGACGGCGAGAAAGTCACCGCCCAGGACTATGAATACAGCATCAAACGGCTGTTCAGTCCTGACCTGGCGGCGGAATACACATCTTTCTACTTTGACATCGTCGGCGGTGAAGCGTATTATTCCGCTATCGACGCCTCTGCCGCCACCAAGACGCAGCTTCGAGATGCCATCGGTGTTAAAGCCATCGATGACGACACTCTGGAAATCAAGCTGAACGCACCCCGCCCCACGTTCCTGCAGCTGATGGCCCTATGGCCGGTGTACCCCGTCCGGGAAGATATCATCACCCAATACGGCGAACAATGGACGGAACCGCCGAACTATATCGGCAACGGCCCCTTCCTCATGACCGAATGGGTACATTCCGACCACATCACCCTGGTGAAGAACGAGGATTACTGGGGCACGAAAGCCAAACTGGATACCGTTGTTCTTTATATGAAGACCGATATCAACGCGGAGTATGCCGCCTACCAGAACAACGAACTCGATATCTCACAGGTCGCCGCCGGCACGGAGGCAAGCACCCTGGCGGACCCGGTGCTAGGCCCGCAGATATTGCGCTACGCGGAACTGGTCACCTTCGGGTTCCAGTTCAATC
>JBFYTX010000057.1:0-2847 GCA_041300345.1 Dehalococcoidales bacterium
GTCCGAGTAGCGTTTGCGCAGGTCGGCGTAGAGGAACGCCGTCCCCTTTTCCCGGGCCGCCCTCTCGCCCGTCTCTTTAACGAGCTCGTGTTTCTGGTGGGGGCTGATGAGCAGCGTGGTAGTGAAACCGTCGTAACCTTGCTCGCTGGCGACCTCCGCTGTCTTCGTCAGCCTTAGCTCGAAGCAATGCCGGCAGCGCTCTTCCTCGTGCCCCGCCACTCTCCGGAAATATTCCGGCATGTCATAGCCTTCGGCGATTATCAGCGGCAGGTCTATCTTTCCCGCCAGCGCTTTCACGCTTTCGAGTCGCTGCTGGTGCTCCGTATAGGGGTGGATGTTGGGGTTATACCAGAACCCCGCTATCTCGTAGCCCTCCCGCCGCCAGTGTTCGGCGGTATAGGCGGCGCAGTGCGCGCAGCAGACGTGGATCAAGACTTTATTCTTCAACTCCGCCTCCGAGTTTTCCGCTATAATATAACGTACTGAAGATGTAGACAATAAACAAACCGGCGACGCTTAGTATCAGCGTCAGGGCATAAGGCTCGATCTCTGGTCGCCCGTCGCGTTGCAGGGCTTCCAGGGTGACTCCCACGAACGCCATGATGATCGCTCCGGCTTGGAATGCCAGGCGGGACGCGCGATTGGCGATCACGTAGTTTCTCTCGTCAACGACTACCTCTTTAACCAGTCGCCTTGTCAGCAACATGGCAAGTACGGCGAACAAACCAGCCGGTATCGGTATCCAGGCAATACCATAATTAACCGCCACCGTTGTCAGTGCGACCAGCACTAATATTATTACGAATTTCATGATTCTATAGGTTCGATAGCTCATCTTATACCTCCATTATCTCTCATATCGGAAAACCTCTTCCAGCTTTACCCCAAACACGCGGGCTATCTTAAAAGCCAGCTCTATGGACGGCACGTACTTTCCCTGCTCCAGCGCTATAATCGTCTGTCGCGTGCAGCCGGCTTTACTCGCCAGTTCTTCCTGTGTCATTTCATTATTCTCGAAGCGCAGCCGGCGTATATGGTTAGTAATTCTTGCCATCATGGCGTATTGTAAAACAAATGATACTAAATGTCAAGTATACATTACATTATAATTAAAAAAATATACTGTTCTAGATTAGTTTCTGCTGGTTTGATTTGTTGAAAGGCAGCCCCAGGTGCTCGTAGGCGAGGCGTGTGGCTACCCTCCCCCGCGGCGTTCTCTCTAAAAATCCCAGCTGCATCAGGAACGGTTCGTAGACGTCGGTAATGGTCTCGGCGTCCTCGCTGATGGAGGCGGCTATCGTATCCAGCCCCACCGGCCCGCCGCTGAATTTCTCGATTATGGTGCGCAGCACTTTATGGTCGATTTCATCCAGTCCTAACGGGTCGACCTCCAGCTTGGCGAGAGCGTCTACCGCTACCTGCCGTGTTATCTTGCCCTTGGCAATGACCTGCGCGTAGTCGCGTACCCGCTTGAGTAGCCGGTTGGCGACCCTCGGTGTTCCCCGCGCCCGCCGCGCTATCTCTTTAAGCCCCTCTTCCTCAGCCTCCACTTTGAGTATTGCCGCCGAGCGCTTGACTATCTTTTCGAGCGAAGCCACGTTATAGAAATCGAGGCGGAACACCGACCCGAACCGGTCCCTTAGCGGCGGGCTGAGCAGGGCGTAGCGGGTCGTCGCTCCGATCAGCGTGAACTTGGGCAGGTTCAGCCGCAGGCTCTTGGCTCCCGGCCCTTTCCCGATGATGATGTCCAGCGCGTAGTCTTCCATCGCCGGGTAAAGTATCTCTTCAACCGTCCGATTGAGGCGGTGTATCTCGTCGATGAACAGTATGTCCTGACTGCGCAGGTTGGTGAGTATCGCCGCCAGGTCACCGGTGCGCTCTATCGCCGGCCCGGACGTCGTCTTGATGTTGACCCCCACCTCTGCGGCAATGATATGCGCCAGGCAGGTCTTCCCCAGGCCGGGCGGCCCGTAGAACATGATGTGGTCGAGCGGTTCGCCCCGCCCCTTCGCCGCCTGGATGGCTATCTTGAGGTTATCTTTGTTCTTGTCCTGCCCGATGAATTCGGTCAGGGACCGGGGGCGTAGACTGGTATCGAGCGGCGCGTCCTCGGCGCTTGGCTTACCCGAGATGATGCGAGCTATGTCTCACCCCCTGCAATACCGGTATTAAAGCCTGGTCCTAGACGGCTTCTTTTTCGCCCTCGTCTCCGTCGCCGTCGGTATCGTTATCCGCCTCTTCTTCCGGCCGCTCTTGGACGGCTACCTGGCCGGTCGCTTCCGCGGCCGCTTCGCCGGCCGGTCCGGTAAGGCTGCCTTCCTCCGGCGCGCCCAGGCTGGCCAGTAACCTTAGCGCCTCGTCTTCTTCGCTCGGCATCAGCGCGGCCACCTGCTCTTCTTTAAGGTAGCGCGCCGGGATCAGCTTGCCGATGATGACGTTCTCTTTAAGACCGACCAGCTTGTCGATTCTCCCGTTGGCGGCGGCTTCCGTAAGGATGCGGGTCGTTTCCTGGAACGACGCGGCTGCCAGCCAGCTGTCGGTGCTCAGTGATGCCCTGGTGATGCCCAGCAGCACGGTATGCGCCGTCGCCGGCTCGCCGCCTTCGGCCAGTACCTTGGCGTTGGTATCCTCGTAGGTGAACTTGTCGATTAGTTCGTCCGGCACCAGGTCGGTGTCCCCGGCGGAGTCGATGCGCACCTTGGTCAGCATCTGGTGGGTGATGACCTCGATGTGCTTGTCGTTGATGTTCACGCCCTGGGAGCGGTAGACCTTCTGTACCTCGTCCACGAGGTACTGCTGGACGGCCTCTTTGCCCAGTATGCGCAGGATGTCATGGGGATTGATTGA
>JBFYTX010000063.1:0-3087 GCA_041300345.1 Dehalococcoidales bacterium
CAGGCCACTCCCCTCGCCCCTGTTCCCAGCAGCTTCATCACCGCCTCTTTGCTGGCGAAGCTGGCCGCCAGCGTATGCATCCGGCTTCCGTACACCCTGAGCTCGGCTTCCGTATAGACCCGCTTCAGGAACCGCTCCCCCCAGCGCTCGATGGCCAGACGGATGCGCTCTATTTCTACGATGTCCGTCCCAATATAGTGCCGCATGATGTTATCTTATCCCTTTTTTATGGCGTTGAGAAGGTCGGCCTGCAGTTTTTTCAGCAATCTCTGCGGCGGCTTGTCCAGCAGGGAGGTATAAAGAGGGGTGAGAGAAACTTCGCCCTGCATGACGGCCTGGATATCCGTGCCGTCGCTGCCGGCGGCGGGCAGCCTTTCCCGGACCAGCTGGTATTGTTTCCGAGTCCCCGCTTCGTTCTCCTCGACGGTATTGATGTGGCTGGCGCGGGCCAGACGGGTGATCTTCACGCCCTTTATCTCCTCGAAGGGAAGGTCGGGGACATTCACGTTAAGGAATATCTTCGCCGGTCCCCCGGCGATCATTTTTTGCGCCAGTACCGCGGCCACGCGGGCGCCGGTGAGAAGTCCGTACCGGCTCCCCGGCGGGGCGGAAACCGCTATCGCGGGCAGGCCGCGAAAGTAGCCCTGCATGGCGGCGCCCACCGTCCCCGAGATATAGACGTCCTCCCCCAGGTTCAAATTGGGATTGACTCCGGAGACCACGATATCAACGTCCTTGATCAGCTTGCTCAGCGCCAGGATCACGCAGTCGGAGGGCGAACCATCAATGGCATAGGCGGTCACGCCGGCCGCCGGTACGACGGCTGCCTCCGCGTGAAGCGGCTGGAAGAGGGTGACCGCCGTGCCGATGGCGCTCCTTTCGCCGTCCGGGGCGACCACCGTCACATCAGCTATTTTTCTGAGCTCTCCGGCCAGAGTCCGGAGGCCTTCGGCATTAATGCCATCATCGTTGGTGACGAGTATTTTCATCGGCTTGCTCCGCTGGTAGTTTATCACGGCGGCGAGCGGCGCGGCAAAGACCAGGCAATAATGCTTATTTACGGGATATGGGACGATAAGGTAGAATGATTGTATTATCATCTTAGAGAAATTTTAGTCCTTCAGGTATGATAAACTCATGTTGATAGTCGCCTGCGTCAAACAGGTCCCGGATACCACCCAGGTCAAGGTCGACCACGTCACCGGCACGCTCATCAGGGAGGGCGTGCCCTTCATCATGAACCCTTATGACACGCACGCCCTGGAAGAAAGCCTGCGACTCAAGGATAAATACGGCTTTCGCGTCGCGGTGATATCGATGGGCCCTCCCAGCGCCGGGGTCACTCTGAGGAAGACGCTGGCCCTGGGCGCCGATGAAGCCATCTTGCTTTCCGACCGCGTTTTCGGCGGGGCGGACACGCTGGCGACGAGCATGGTCCTCTCCGAGGCCGTCCGCCGGCTAGCCCAAAACGAAGAGCTGGCCATCGTCATGTGCGGCCGCCAGACCATCGACGGCGATACCGCGCAGGTCGGTCCCGGCATCGCTACCCGCCTCGGCTGTTCTCAGCTGACGCTGGTCGACCGCGTGGAAGAGGTCGACGTCAAGGCAAAAATGGTGAAGGTGAGGCGTAAGCTGGAAGGCCGGCACGAGATAGTTACCTCCCCGCTCCCCGCCATGATCGCCGTGCTGCGGGAAATAAATACGTCCCGCTATCCGAAAGTGTCCATGCGGCTCATGGCTGAAGATGCGCTCGTTACGCTCTGGGACAACAAGGTCATGCAGTTGAACGAGGCGACCATCGGCCTGAAAGGCTCGGCCACGCAGGTGCGCAAGATATTCTCGCCGGAGAGGGCTAAGGGCGAGATCCTGACGAAAAACGGCGATAAGCCGGAAGATATCGCTAAAATATTAGTCACAAAAATGATGGAAAAGGACCTGCTGTCCTTATAAAGATATGGCTGAAGAAACGCAAAAAACCAAAAGACCGCGCGGCACGCCCCGGTTGATCCCCGGCAAGTGCATCGCCTGCGGCGCCCGCTGCCAGGCCGAGTGCCCTAAAGACGCCATTATCATGAACGAGAAAGGCGAGCCGGTCATCGACCTGGAGAAGTGCTCCCGCTGCCAGCGCTGCCTGAAAATCTGTCCGGCGCAGGCCCTCGAGATTTACTACACGCCGGAAGAGCAAAAAGTCCTCGACGAGTTGGCGAAGCAGAAGGCCACTCCTGCCGCCGCGCCGGAAGCCGAGGTCACCGACCCCCGGCTCTTGAAAGTCCGGCAATATCACGGCGTCTGGGTCTTCACCGAGCACGCCGAAGGGAAGGCGGCCGAGGTGTCCTGGGAATTGCTTGGAGTAGGATTGGAGCTTGCAAAAGCCCGTAAAGTAGAGCTGTGCTCGGTCATCATCGGCGATAAAGTAGAACACCTGGCTCAAGAAGCGTTCTCCTACGGGGCGACTAAAGTCTACCTGGTTGACGACCCCGTTTTTCATCACTACCGGACGGAGTCGTATTACAAGGCGCTGGTCTACTTAATCGAGAAATACAAACCGGAGATTGTGCTCGTGGGGGCGACCGGGCTGGGACGGGATTTAGCCGGAGCGGTCGCTACCAGGCTGCAGACCGGCCTTACCGCCGACTGCACCGGTTTATCGATAGACGATAAGGGGTTCCTGCTCCAGACGCGCCCGGCCTTCGGCGGGAACATCATGGCGACGATTCTCACGGAATTTACCCGTCCGCAGATGTCCACGGTGCGGCCCCATGTTATGCCGATGCCGGCTAGAGACACCAGCCGCACCGGCACGATCATCCGGGAAAAAGTACCTCTCAAAGAGGAAGAAATCGCCGCCAAAGTCCTTGAGATAATCGCCGATGAAAGTCTGGAAAGCGTGGACGTAGCGGCGGCGGACATCATCGTCTCCGGCGGGCGGGGCATGTGTAACGCCGAGAACTATAAAATCCTCCAGGAGCTCGCCAACGAACTCGGAGGGGTGGTAGCCTGCTCTCGCGCCGCCGTGGAAGCCGGCTGGATGCCCCTGGAGAGACAGGTCGGACAGACAGGCAAGACGGTCCGGCCCAAAATCTACTT
>JBFYTX010000069.1:0-10950 GCA_041300345.1 Dehalococcoidales bacterium
GTTCTATGAGGAGGTCACCAATACGCCGCTGTTCATCTATCTGCCGGGTCATAAACCGGGGAAATACGAGGGCATCACCTCTGCCGTCGACCTGATGCCCACGGTGCTGGAGATCATGGTCGCCGATATCCCTTCCCGCGTCCAGGGCAAGTCGCTGTTGCCGGCGGTTAAAGACCAGACCGTCCCCGGCCGCTCTTACACTGTCAGCGCGCACCCGTTCATTAATGGTGGCGAATGGATGAAGTCGGTGGATGGCGTCAACCGCATGACGGCGGAGGACTCCGAAGCTACGGTCACCACCGCGGAATGGACACTGCTCTATGATACCGGGCCGGGTCTATCCAAACTGTATAATATCAAGTCCGACCCGCGGCAGGAGAAGAACCTTCTCCAGGAACAGCCGGACAAGGCGCATGAGTTACACCAGCTTTTAGTCAAGTATATGCGGGATACCCACCTTGCGGAACATCTGCTGAAGCCGAGGCTGGAGCTGAGGTTTTAAGGCTTTTTATCTCTAATTCAGTAATATTTTTGGTAACCTTTGACAATGGGGCCTTGTTGTCCCATAATTGTGCGGACAAATAAGTTACGGGAGGGGACAATGAAAATAATCCTCATAATTGTGTCGGTAATACTGGCGGGAGTTATCGGGACAGGCGGTTATTTCATCTATAATCTGTCCGGGCAGATAGGTGACCTGAAAGTAGACCTGGCGCAATCGTTCGATGGACTGGAAAACACCTTGAGCGAGACGGCCGGCAGGCTGGATGAGGCGGATGCTTCACTTGTAGACGCGTTAGCGCTGAGCAATAACGCCATTGAAGAGGCCAACACTTCGATGGCCGAATATACAGCGTCGGCGGGGGGCCGGTTTACAGAAATCGAAAGAGATATCACGGGCGCTAGCTCTCAAATAAGAAATCTCCAGACTATTGCCGAGGATACTCAGAATATTTTGGATAGCTCGGTGCTCAAATCTCAGGAGCTATATGAAAAAGTCCACGAGTCCATTGTAATGATATCAGACGGCACACACCTGCTCGGGTCGGGGTTTCTTGTGTCGTTTCCAAATGGGGCGTATGTGGTTACGGCATATCATGTAGTAAAGGGCGCGCCTATAGTTAACGGCTTTCCTCAACTTTTTATTACACTTTATGACGGCACGACGTGGCAGGCGTTTTTTGCTGCCAGGTCCGAGGACGCGGATATCGCGATAATCGCTGCCAGTACACGGCCCGAATGGCCACTAGCAACTAATATGCCCGATTTTCCATCGGTGGAGCTATCGAATTCAGGAGACGTAAAAGTTGGCGAGGCTGTCTTTGTCGTGGGCAGTCCCGGCGATGATGAAGAAAGCCGGCCGCTAGGTCTGAAAGGAACAATAACTACGGGAGTCATCAGCCAGATTAACCGGGGCGCCACCATCGGAGGGAGGTATATTGCTCCTCTGCTGCAATTCGATGCCGCGGCGAATTTCGGCAATTCCGGAAGTCCTCTTTTTAACAAAGATGGTGAGGTAATCGGGGTCGTCATTGCCAGAATGGATCCGAGGGTGGGGGATGGCATCAGCTTAGCTGTTAAATCGAGTCAAATTCTGAAAGTCTGGTCGAAAGTGACACCAGTAGAATTGGGCGGCATAAACCTGACGGCTGAAGCTTTTAGTCCCATGTACAAATACCCATGGACAGGTCTCACTGTAAGAGATAATAACCCTCTTGAAATGCTTACTATTACACATACTCTGACTGCCGGAGCTATGGTCACGGCCGTCAACAGCCCGGCCAGTACCGCCGACGTTCAGGCTGGTGACATCATCACCATGATAGACGACCGGGTAGTCCATAACAGCGATGAGTTCTATTCTTTCCTCGCCGATGAATATTTCGCGGGAGATACTATCACCCTGGAAATAATTCGCGGTGAAGAGAAGCTATCCGTTACGCTGGTATTAGGAGAAAAACCTTAGGGTAAACAGAGAGGGGGCGTTTTCGCCCCCTCTAGAATCTGTTTTTATGGATTGACTATACCTCCCGGAACTCGCCCTCCACGGTGCCCTCGTCTTTGGGGCCCTCACCTCCAGGAGGCGGGGGTGGCGGCTGCTGTTCTCCGCCGGGGGGCGGGGGCTGCTGCTGGCGGTATATCGCCTGCCCTATCTTCTGCATCGTCTCGTTGAGCTCCTGCGTGGCGCGCTTGATGGCCTCGGTGTCTGCGCCCTGCAAAGCGCTCTTTACTGCCGCTACCTTGGCTTCAACTTCGCTGTTGAGTTCGGCGGGGACTTTGTCCTTGTTTTCCCTTAAAGTCTTCTCCGCGGTATAAGCCATCGTGTCCGCCGTGTTCCGCGTCTCTATTTCATCGCGGCGTTTCGTGTCCTCGGCGGCGTGCATCTCCGCCTCGCGCTGCATCTTGTTTACCTCGTCCTTGGACAGGCCGCTGGAAGCGGTGATGGTTATCTTCTGCTCTTTGCCGGTGCCCTTGTCCTGCGCCCGCACGTTCAGAATGCCGTTGGCATCCAGGTCGAAAGTGACCTCGATCTGCGGGACGCCGCGCGGCGCCGGCAGGATGCCGTCGAGCATGAACCGTCCTAAAGTGCGGTTATCGTTGGCCATAGGCCGCTCGCCCTGGAGGACGTGGATCTCCACGCCCGGCTGGCTATCGGCCGCGGTGCTGAATATCTGGCTCTTGGCGGTGGGGATGGTCGTGTTGCGAGGGATCAGCGGCGTGGCTACCCCACCCAGCGTCTCAATACCCAGTGTCAGCGGTGTAACGTCCAGGAGCAGCACGTCCTTGACCTCGCCCTTGAGGACGCCCGCCTGGATGGCCGCGCCCACGGCCACGACCTCGTCCGGGTTAACGCTCTTGTTCGGCTCCTTGCCGAAGAACTGCTTCACTTTTTCCTGCACTAAAGGCATGCGGGTCTGCCCGCCCACTAGTATCACCTCGTCGATTTGCGCGGCGGTCTTGCCGCTGTCGGTCAGGGCCTGCCGGCACGGACCCATCGTCTTGTCCACGAGGTCCATGACCAGCTGTTCCAGCTTGGACCTGGTGAGGGTGATATTCAGGTGCTTGGGGCCGGAAGCATCGGCGGTGACAAAGGGAAGGTTGACCTCGGTCTGCTGCACCGAGGACAGCTCGATCTTCGCCTTCTCGGCGGCTTCCTTTAGCCTCTGCAAGGCCGTCTTGTCTTTGCTTAGATCGATCCCCTGGTCTTTCTTGAACTCGGTGACCAGCCAGTCCATGATCCGCTGGTCGAAGTCGTCGCCGCCCAGGTGGGTATCGCCGTTGGTGCTCTTGACCTGGAAGGTGCCCTCGCCCAGCTCGAGGATGGAGATATCGAAGGTCCCGCCCCCGAGGTCGTAAACGGCCACCGTCTCGTCGCCTTTCTTGTCCAGCCCGTAGGCCAGCGCGGCGGCGGTAGGCTCGTTGATGATCCTCAGCACGGTTAGTCCGGCGATGGCGCCGGCGTCCTTGGTGGCCTGCCGCTGGGCGTCGTTAAAGTAGGCCGGCACGGTGATGACCGCGTCGGTCACCTTCTCCCCCAGGTACGCCTCGGCGTCGGCCTTTAGCTTCTGCAGGATCATCGCCGATATTTCCGGCGGACTGTATTCTTTGCCACCCATCAGCACCCGCACTTCGTTATTGGGGCCCCGGGTAACTTTATACGTCTTGCGCTTGGCGTCTTCCTCGACGGGCAGCTCGCGGCCGGCCGGCTCGCCCCACTTCCTCCCCATGAAGCGCTTGATGCTGTAGATGGTGTTCTCGGGGTTGGTGATGGACTGCCGCCTGGCGATCTGCCCCACGAGTCTTTCGCCGTTCTTATTAATCGCTACCACCGAGGGGAATAAGCGGCTCCCTTCGGAACTGGTGATGACGACCGGTTCGCCTCCTTCCAGCACCGCTACCTCGCTGAAAGTGGTCCCCAGGTCTATGCCGACTGCTTTAGCCATTTTCTTCTTCCTCCTTAGTGTTTTGTTCCTCCTCCTCTTCTTCTTTGCCGCCGCCTACCACTACTCTGGCGGGGCGGAGGAGCTTATCGTTCATCATGTAGCCTTTTTGTAATTCCCCCACGACCGTGCCTTCCTCGCCCCTGGCGCGGCGGAGGGCTTCGTGGTATTTGGGGTCGAACTCCATCCCCAGGCATAAAATGGGCTTGACGCCCTGCCCTTCGAGGATGGTCTTAAATTTGCGCTCGACGAGCCTGACCCCCGCCACCCAGTCGTGGCCGGCGTACTCTTCCGGCACGGCGTCCAGCGCCCGCTCCAGGTCGTCGAGGACGGGCAGGATGGTGCACACCAGGCTGGCGTTGGCGAAGCTGTTATACTCCTGCTTTTCCTGCTCGGTGCGCCGCTTGTAATTGATGAAATCAGCCTGCGCCCGCTGCCACGCGGCGAGGTATTCCTCGGCCTTCTTCTTTTCCGCCGCGAGCGCTTTTTCAAGGTTTCCGGCCTCTTCAGGCCCCGCCTGTCCTTTGTTGGTATCTTCCCAGTCTGTGGTCATGATCGCTCCGCGTCCTGTTTACCGTATAGTTCTCTGCCGTATAATCCGCCCAGCAGCCGCGTCAGCACGGATGATAAATAAAAGACCGTGGGTATCGTGCGCGTGTAGGGCATGCGCGTCGGGCCGACCACCGCGATGGTGCCGGTAGCGTCCCCGGGCACGCCGTAGCGGGAGATGACCACGCTGCAGTTCTGGACGGCCTCGTTCTGGTTTTCCTTACCGATGATGACCCGCACGCCCTGACGTCCCAGCGTCTCCGGCACGATGACCTTTAGTAGTCCACGGCCCTCCACCAGCTCCATCAGGGAGCTCATCTTGTCGCTCTGGGCGAACTCCGGCTGGTTCAGGATAAAGTGCCAGCCTTCGAGGTACGGTTCCTGGTATTCCTGCCTGTCCTCGGCCCGCATGATCTCCACCAGGTAGTCGGCCGCCTGCTTTTCCAGCGGCGACTGCTGTTCGAGTTTAGTGTCAGCAATCTGCGCGGCGGTCAGGCCGTTATAGGCCAGGTTCATTCTGTTGCTGGCAACGGACAGGGTGGGCTGCGCCACCGGCTGGCTGAAGTTGACCAGCTTTTGCTTGACCTTGGCCCCGTCCAGCACCAGCACTGCCAGCGCCTGTGGGCCGGATACGGCGATGAGCTCCAGATGCTTAAGCTTGCAGTCGGTCGACCTGGGCAGGCTGACGACGGCCACGTTCTGCACCAGCCGCGCCAGCAGGGTGGCGGTAAGGCTCACCCACGCTTCGACCTCCCGTTCCGCCTGGTGGAAGGTATGGCTGATGAGGTGCTGCTCCTCGAGCGGCAGCCGGAGCGACTCTATCGACTCGACATAATGCCGGTAGCCCTTGTCAGAAGGGATACACCCCGCCGAGGTATGCGGTCGGATAAGATACCCTTCCTTTTCCAGGAAGGCCATCTCGTTGCGGATGGTGGCCGGGCTTACACCGAGTTCAGCCTTGTCGGCGATGTCCTGCGAGGGCACCGCGGCCGCCTTCTCGATATACTGCCGTACTATATAGTTTAGTATTCTGCTGCTTCTTGGTGTGAGCATGATAATCTCCGTTAGCAGTCTATTGCCCCGACTGCTAACATAATATAAATCTATCATTTTTACGTGTCATTTGTCAAGAGATAAAACTCACATAAACGGGTAGAACCTTAACCCCTCTTAAACGCCCCGTATTGTTTTGACGCATATGCGCAGTTACGCTATAATTTCGCGGGAGATTAAAGCCATGCCCGTGATCTGTATCACCAACCAGAAAGGCGGCGTCGGTAAGACGACCACCGCGGCGGCCCTCGCCCAGAGCCTCAGCGAGCACGGCAAGCGCGTGCTCCTTTTAGACTGGGACCCCCAGGGCAGCCTGACCGTCAGTTTCGGCTTCAACCCGGACAACCTGGAGCATACGGTCTACGACGTCCTGACCACCGCCATCAGGAACAATGGCCGCTATTCCATCCGCGACGTCACCCTGAAGACCGACAATCCGCGCATCGACCTCGTCCCGGCCAATATCGAGCTCTCGCAGGCGCAGCTCGACCTCGTCAACGCTTTCACCCGCGAGCTGGTGCTCAGGGACATGCTCCAGCCGGTGCGGCGCGAGTACGACTATGTCCTGGTCGACTGCCTGCCCAGCCTGGGGCTCCTGACCATCAACGCTCTCTCCGCCGCCGACAGCGTCCTGATACCGCTACAGTCGGACTTCCTGGCGATGAAGGGGCTGGCACTGCTGCTCTCCACCATCATCCGCGTGCAGGAAAAGCTCAACCCCTCGCTGGAGATCCTGGGGATACTTTTTACCATGACCAACCCCCGCACGCTGCACAGCCGCGAGGTCATGGACGTCACCCGCCGGGCCTTCGGCGACCGCATTAGAGTCTTCGATACCACCATCCCCGTCAGCGTCCGTTTCAAGGAGGCGCCAGCCGCCGGGATGTCCATATTGACCTATGCCCCCAACTCCGAGGGGGCGGAAGCCTACCGCAAGTTTACGGAAGAGGTGCTGCATGAAAAGAGTTAAGATAACCGAAGACCTCGCCTATCCCGCCGCTAAAGCCCTGGACCGTTTTACCGGCGGGGACCGTGCCGCCCCGGTAAAAGCCGCTGAGGCGGGGAGGGCCGTCCCGGCCGGGGGGAGGTCGTCCATGATCAAACTGTCCGTCTTCCTCAACCGCGAGGAGGACGCCTACCTAGAAGGATTGGCCTCGACCGCCAAATTCAGCGGCGGCAAGAAGCTCTCCAAGACCAGGCTCATCGAGATGATGGTGCGGGCCTTCCGGCGGA
Organism: Dehalococcoidales bacterium; assembly: GCA_041300345.1. Taxonomy (GTDB): domain Bacteria; phylum Chloroflexota; class Dehalococcoidia; order Dehalococcoidales; family RBG-16-60-22; genus JBFYTX01. The sequence continues at coordinate 6,777 of JBFYTX010000069.1, forward strand.
CGGGTCTGGACGTGCGGGGGGTTAAGGACGACCAGGAGCTTCTTAACCGGGTCGCGGCACAGCTAAACCTATCGAGAGATTAATGCGCCGCCGGAGCAGCTTAGATTTCGATTTTAGGCGTTCTGGGAGGGGTTGCAGGGTTTGGACGGACACTTTAATCAAGGCAGCGCGGCGTTGAAGAAGTTAGTCACCCGTTCCATGAACTCGGTAGGGAAGTCGTGGTGGGCGCTGGTATGGCCGCCGGGGACCAGCCATAGAGTATTGGCAGGATTTTGCGAAGCCTCCACCAGGCGAACGGAATGTTCCGCCGGTATCGTGTCGTCCGCCTCGCCGTGGATGAAGAGGACCGGCCGAGGCGCTATTTTTGAAACGACCTCGACCGGCCGGATGGCCGTGAAGTCCACGCCGTACATGAGCTTTATCATGAACAGGATCGGCCTGAGGAAAATTTTAGGGGCTTTAGTGCGCAGGGAAAACTGCGAATCCATAATGTCGTTGAGGTCGGCGAAGGCGCTGTCGGCCACTACGGCGTCGATTTCCTCATCTTCGGCCGCCGCCAGCAGGGCGGTCACCGCCCCCAGCGAAAAGCCGAGCACTCCTATTTTTTCATAGCCGCGCTGCTTTAGATACGCCACCGCCCCTTTAAGGTCGTCCTTTTCATAGTAGCCGCCGGACACGGTATCGCCCTCCGACTCCCCGTAGCCGTGGAGGTCGAACATCAGGACGCTAAAGCCTTGCTCCACCAGTCCCCCGGCGATGTCCAGCGCATGACCGCCGGAGTTGTTCCGGTTGCCGCCGTTACCGTGGACCATGATGACCGCGTGGTCGCTGTTTTCGGCCGGGATGAACCAGCCGCTGAGGTTGAGCTCTTTATAGAAACTCGGGAAGGAGACGTCCTCGTAGGCGAGGCCGTAATCGGCGGGACTGCCTGCTACCGGCACTCTTTCCACGCGGGTCAGGTCGTAACCGAGATAGGCCGATATCCCGATGAACGCAATGACCAGGACGATTACGATGGCCGCGACTATTTTAAGGAGCTTTTTCAAGATGTGTTACCTGACTTGAATTCTTCCCCTCGGTTCCGCCGCTACCTCGCCGATAACGACTGCTTCGGCAACGCCCGCGGAGCGCAGTTTTTTCAGCAGACCGGCGGCTTTAGCCGCGGGGACGGCGATCAGCAACCCGCCGGAGGTCTGGGGGTCAAAAAGGATGTCCTGTAAATATTGGGGCACGCCCGTAGCAAAATCCACCATTGCTTTACGGTAGTCCCGGTTGCTTCTCAGCCCCCCGGCCACCATGCCCAGGTCGTAATAGTCTTTGGCTTCGGGAAAGAGGGGGACGGTGGCGGCGTTAATGATAAAGCCGACAGATGTGCCTTCGACCATTTCACTGGCATGGCCGAGCAGGCCGAAGCCGGTGATGTCCTTGCCGGCGCTGGCGTCCGCCTCGACCATCAGCTCTGAAGCCGTCTTGTTGAGCGAGGTCATGGAATTTACCACGCGGGCGACAGCCTCCCGGCTGGCCGCCCCTCTTTTGATGGCCGTACTGATAATGCCCGTGCCCAGCGGCTTGGTCAGGATAAGCTTATCGCCGGGGCGGGCGGTATGGCTGTGGACCACTTGAACCGGGCGGACGGTGCCGGTCACCGCCAGGCCGTACTTGAGCTCGGGGTCGTCGACGGTATGGCCGCCCAGTAAAATCACGCCGGCCTCGTGCATCATGGCCAGCCCGCCTTCCAGGACCTTGTGCAGTATGGAAAAATCCATGGCGTCTTTCGGAAAGCAGACGATGTTCAGCGCAGTCAGCGGCCGGCCGCCCATAGCGTAGATGTCGCTCAGGGCGTTGGCGACGGCGATCCGCCCGAAGTCGAACGGGTCGTCGACAATCGGCGTAAAGAAGTCGACCGTCTGCACCAGGGCGAGGTCGTCGCTGAGCTTAAACACGCCGGCGTCCTCCGCCCGCTCCATCCCTGCGATGATACCGGGATGGGAACGGAACGGCAGGCCGGCCAGGGCTTTAGCGAGGTCCGCCGGACCTATCTTGCAAGCTCAACCCGAGCCGTGGACGGTCTCCGTGAGACGGAGCGTTTTCTTATCGGGCATCATAACCTCTTATGGGGTATTTTACCAAGTAATGAAGATAATAACCAATAACCGCACCATAGATTACCGACAAATCTGATAGCTTACTCACCCCCTTGTTCCCCCTCTCGAACAGGCTCATTTTCATTCCTCGGATTTATTCTGTTCAAGAGGGGGAGAGAATTAGAGAGGGGGCTCCGCCCCCTCTCTTCAAAACTCTCTCCAGCCGTTAAAATCTCTACTATCCCGCCGAGGTATCTGGCTGGAGAGGGATAAAGGGTGAGGTTTGCATCTGCCAACCAGTTCTAACAACATCCTTTTTACAGGCAGATCATGTCCGAGGTCATCATGGACTCTATCGTTTTAACCATGTTCGTGGGCTTGCCCACCTTCTGCTTTTCGGTGAGCTCGAAGAAATCGAGGCAGGTGCGGCAAGCCAGGATTTCAATGCCCTGTTGCTCCAGAGCCTTGAGATGGTTTAACGCCCAGGAGCCCTCGCAGACCAGCCTCACGCCGGTGTTCCAGAATATCAGGGCGGCCGGTTTCTCTCTGCCCTCGCCGAGCAGGCGCAGGAAGTTGGCCATGAGCATCTCCCCGAGCTCGTCGTTACCTCTCCCCAGCATCTCCGACTGTATTAAAATAGTCCTGGAAGTCATATCGCGTTTCTGCTTGAAGTATCATCGCCGATAACATAAAATGTTCACGGGTGATTATAGCATAAATAATATCTTAGCGCAACATAAGAAATCCTTATAATGATATGAACATCGAACAGCTCTATACCTTTGAAGAAGTGGCCCGCCTAGGCAGCTTTTCCGAGGTGGCTAAAAAGCTCGGCCTCAGCCAGCCGGCGGTATCCTTCCAGGTACAGAAGCTGGAGCAGGAGCTCGGCATCCGGCTCATCGACCGCTCCCAGAGGGCGGTGACGCTGACCGGCGCCGGAAAACGGCTCCTCGCCTTCGCGGAAACCGTGGACATGGAGCGCGAGCACCTCAAGTACGACCTGGAGCAGATGCGCGACGAGGTCGCCGGCGACCTGTTTATCAGCGCCAGCACCATTCCCGGGGAGTATCTACTGCCGCAGTTGCTGGCGAAATTCAAACAGCAGCACCCCGCCGTGAAAATCCAGGTGGATGTCTCCGATTCTCTCACGGTCATCGAGCGTATCGGCGGCAGTAAAGCCGAGATAGGCTTTTGCGGCGCCGCGCCGGAAGGGCGCGACCTGGCGTTTTTCAGCATCGCCGGCGACGAGATCGTGCTCATCGTCCCGCCGGAGCACCCCTTCGTAAAAAAGGGAGCCGTCGACCCGGCCGAGCTTGCCGGAGAGCCTTTCATCTTCCGCGGGGCCGCCTCCGGCACGCAGCGCAGCCTGCAGGACCTGCTTGCTAAAGCGGGGGTAGATATCCGGAAATGGACGCCGCAACTGGTGCTGGGGAGCACCCAGGCGGTCATGCTGGCGGTAGCCGCCGGCGCCGGCGCCGCTTTCGTCTCCGACCTCGCGGTGAAAAACCTGGCACCGGGCCGCGTGGCGCAGGTCGGCGTGCGCGGCCTGAAGCTGGAGCGCGCCTTTTTCTGCGTCTATAGAAAAGAAAGAATCGTCTCGCGGCTGCACCGCGAGTTCATCAATTTTATAAAATTGGAGGCCGCCCGCGATGACGACTGAAAAAAGCCCGGCGGGCATCGAAAGTCTCAGGTTGACCATCAACGGCCGTAATGTGCACTGCCTGAGAGCCGGCAGCGGCCCGCCGGTAGTGCTGGTGCACGGCGGCGCGTCCGACTCCCGCGACTGGCTGGAGACTATCGCCTCTCTTTCCGGGCGCTATACCCTTTACGCCCCCGACCTCATCGGCTTCGGGGAAAGCGATAGAGATCAGCAGGGATATTACCTGTCGGACTTCTCCGATTTCCTGCTGGGGCTCGTCGAGGAGCAGCAGCTGGACCGGCCGGCCCTGGTGGGGCTTTGATTTGGCGGCCGGGTGTGCCTCGACGCAGCGCTGAAAGGGAACGACCGGGTAGGCGTGCTCGTCATCGCGGATTCTTCCGGACTGGGGCGGATGAGCTGGCTGTGCAGCGCCCTATTCACCTTTTTCTGG
>JBFYTX010000177.1:0-3123 GCA_041300345.1 Dehalococcoidales bacterium
TGGGGGCCGTCGGTAAAATCGACCTTTCCTATTTCAACGCTTCGGCCGCTGCAGCCTGCCGCTGGACGATGGAGCGATTGGGCCCGCTGGAGAAGCGGTATATCGAAGACCTGCCCCTGACCCTGACGAAGGGTGATTTTTTCCTGGTACACGGGAGCCCCGCCGAACCCGTCCAGGAGTATGTCACGTCCACGGGCATCGCCGCCAGGAACTTTACCTACTTCGAGACACCATATTGCCTGGTGGGCCACACTCACGCGCCGCTGGCGTTCAAGCTGACCGGCAACAACTGCACGTCGATAACGCTTTCGCCCAGCATCGGGCTGGTGCTGGGGGCGCACCGGATGATCATCAATCCGGGCGGGGTGGGACAGCCGAGGGACGGCGACCCGCGGGCATGCTACGCCATTTACGATAGCGAGGGGAGCATGCTCAGGATCCACCGCGTGACTTACGACATCAACCTGACCCAGGACAGGATGGTGCGGGCGGGCTTGCCGATGACGCTGGTTTCCAGGCTGCAAGAGGGACGGTAAGCACCGGCCAACGTAAAAAATTCTCAATCCCTCCTTGGGGTTTTGTTTGTCTTGGTTGTTTACACTAGCCTCACCCCTGTATCCCCTCTCCAAACTGTTACTTTGGCAGTCTCCGGGGATGTTTTGGTTTGGAGAGGGGAGTAAAAGAGAGAGAGGGCTTCGCCCCCTCTCATATTCTTCCCCCTTCTCAAACAAGAAGGGATACCATCATTAAAGATAATTGTGTTTGAGGGGGGGGATAAAGCGGGTGAGTAATGGCAATCAACCATAAGCAAACTGAACATAAAAAATAAACCAACCTCTCCTTACATAATATTGATTTCCAGCTATTGATAGAGTATGATGGGCTAAACACGACTGCTTGAGGGAAAAGGGGGTAGTATTTATGACCTTCCTGGCAAGGCTGGTGTTAATACTCGCCGGGGCGGCCTCGGCGGTATTTGGAGCGCATGGGGTTGTCGTATATTCCAGCAAGATGGAAATATTCTTTAAAGACCCTCAAGCACTATTTCTTGAGATTGAAGTCCCGGAAGCGTTTAGAGAAGCCATCGAATGGATGTCACTAAAAGGACTCCAATCATGGATCATACCGGCGGTATTTATAGCTATTGGTATAGCCTTTTGGGTTATGGCGGGTAAAATCAGTCCGCCGAAAAAATCAGCCGCCTGAGAATAGCGCCTCCCCGTAACATCGCTTGACAAACCCCGCTTCACGCTTTACCCTTTTATTGAGGTCGTGCTAGACGGGGAGCCAGCGGTGCCCTGTACCTGAAATCCGCTATAGCAGGGTCGAACTCCCGTCTGAGGCTTTTATCCGGTGGGACTGCCCATGTTAAGCGGCGTTGAAGGCCGGGTCCTGCGCGGCAGAATGCTATGAACCCCGTCAGATCCGAAAGGAAGCAGCGGTAAATAGTATATTCTGGGTGCCGCAGGTAAGCCTGGCTGGAGCCGGCTGGCCCGGGCAAGCCGTCGGGTAAAGTCGAGGGCGGGTGCACGGCCTCTGATCTTTATGGACAAGAACCCTTCCCTGTTGAGCCAGACCAGGGCCCTGCTGCGCCGGTACGACGTCAGGGCCAAGAAGGGGCTGGGGCAGAATTTCCTCGTCGACGGCGACGTGCTGGAGGCCATCGTCAGCGCCGCCGGGCTTACCCGGGAAGATACGGTTATCGAAGTCGGGCCGGGACTCGGGATACTGACGGCCGAGCTGGCCAGGCGGGCGGGCTGGGTCATCGCCATCGAGCTGGACGAGCGTCTGGCCGATATCCTGGAGCGGACGCTGCCGTATGATAACGTCGTCGTCCTTAACCAGGACGTTTTAGGCGCGGAACCGGCCGCCCTGCTGAAGAAAAGCGCCCCGCAATTCCCGCCGGCCTTACGCACGTACAAGGTCGTGGCCAACCTGCCGTACTATATAACATCGCCCGTCCTGCGGCACTTCCTCGAGGCGCCCGTCAAGCCGGAGCTGATGGTGGTGATGGTGCAAAAAGAGGTGGCGGAGACGATCACCGCCCCCGCCGGGAAAAAGAGCCTCCTGAGCATCGCCGTGCAGTTTTACGGTCGACCGGAAATCGTCGCTAACGTTCCGGCTAAAGCTTTTTTCCCACCGCCGGAGGTGGACTCCGCCATCGTGCGGATAGACGTTTACCGCCGCCCGCCGATAGACGTCGACGATGCTGATGGGTTTTTCAAGCTGGTGAAGGCCGGTTTTTCCGCCGCCCGCAAGCAGGTGGCCAACTCGCTCTCGCACAGCCTCGGCCTGACCAAACAGGATGTTATGGACATGCTGGAAAAGACCGGCATCGACCCGCAGCGGCGGGCGGAGACCTTCACGCTGGAAGAGTGGGCAGGGCTTTGGAAAGTCTTCGGGGAGGAATACTATCAATAAATACCAATACTACAAATACTACCAATATTTCAATAATAGTATCCGGTCTTGAATATGTTAACTATTAAAGCACCAGCCAAGATAAACCTGACTTTAGAGGTCCTGGGGAAACGCCTGGACGGCTACCACGAAATCCGCAGCATCCTCCAGACCATCGACCTTTACGATACGCTGCATTTCCGCGAAGTCGGCGAGCTCTCTGTTACCTGCGACCTGAAGGGGTGGTCGGCGGAAAAGAGCCAGGTATCCAAAGCGGCCGCTTTGTTGCAGGAATCCGCCGGCGTTAAAAAAGGGGCGGAGATAAAGATAGAAAAACGTATACCTTTACGGGCCGGCCTGGGCGGTGACAGCAGCGACGGAGCGGCAACGCTGCGCGGTCTCAACGATCTGTGGCATATTAAACTCTCCGAGGAAAAGCTGCTGATACTGGCAGCGCAGCTGGGCTCGGACACGCCTTTCTTCGTCCGCGGCGGCACGGCGGCGGCAGCGGGGAGGGGAGAAATCGTTACCCCTCTGCCTGCCGTCCGGAAGATGCAGCTGGTTATCGTCATACCCGATATCCCCGTGGAGCCGGGGAAGACCGCCCGCGCCTACGCCGCCCTCAAGCCGTCGCACTACACCGACGGGGCTATGACACAAAAGCTGGTGGACATCATTAAAAAAGGACAAGCGGTCAGTTCAGATTGCCTTTTTAACGCATTC
>JBFYTX010000118.1:0-4457 GCA_041300345.1 Dehalococcoidales bacterium
GACCCCTCTTTCTATTTTCCCCTCTCCGGCCAACCTAACTATCGTCTTTGCTCGATAATACTGGCTGGAGAGGGGGCAGGGGGTGAGGAATAATATGACAAAATCCCCTTCACTTTCCCGCTCATAACAGATATACTAGAAACTAGTAATTAGTAACTGGAAACTAATTACCAATTGCCATAACTCTAAGAACGAACAATGTAACTTAAAAAACGAATACCCGAACTCTAAAGTTGGATTTACATAACTCAATAAACGAATAACCCCGCTTTTAAAGCTTAATTGACATAAATGGGAAAACGAATAACAGATATAAAATCGACCGGTTTAGCTACAAACTAAAAAATAAAAAACGAAAAAACGAATCCCCCGGCTCGGTCGGGGAGGTCAAGCGGATACCGGGATGGTGAACGTAAACGTGCTGCCTTTGCCCGGCTCGCTCTGGACGTCGATCGTGCCGCCGTGCGCTTCCACCAGCCGCTTGGCGATGGTCAGTCCCAGCCCGCTGCCGCCGGTCTTCCTCGTCCGTGACCTGTCCACCCGGTAGAACCTCTCGAAGATCAAAGGCAGGTCTTTAGCGGGAATGCCTTCGCCGGTATCGGACACGCTGACCTCTATCTGCTTCTCCCGTTGCCCGGCGCTGATCGCTATCCTGCCGCCTTTGTCCGTGTGCGCTACCGCGTTCTCCAATAAATTGGACAATACCTGTTTGACGCGGTGTGCGTCGATGTTTACCGTCGGGAGGTTTTCCGGCAGGTCGGTGGACAGGATAATTCCCCTGGTGTCAGCCTTGGCCTGCATCCCCGCCGTGGTGTCCTTGATCAGGGCGATGATATCTACCGGCTGCTTTTCCAGTTTGATTTCCCCGGCGTCGGCCAGGCTCAGCTCCTGCAGGTCGTCGACCAGCCTCGAGAGTGTAGAAGCTTCTTCGTGGAGCGAGCGGATGGTCTTTTGATCCGGCTCGATAACCCCATCGCTGATGGCCTCGAGGTATCCCTTCAGGTTGGACAGCGGCGTCCTGAGCTCGTGGGCCACGTCCGCCACCATGTTGCGCCGCAGCCGTTCGGTGCGTTCCAGGTCCGTGGCCATGGCGTTGAACGACTGCGCCAGCTCGCCCAGCTCGCCTTTGTCTTCGGGTTCCACCCGGCGGGAAAAGTCGCCCTTACCGAAGTGCCTGGTGGCGCTGATGAGTGCTTTAACCGGCGCCAGGATGTGGCGTGACAGGACGAAGGTCAGCAGGAAGGCGATGGCGATGGCCACCAGGCCTCCCCAGATAAAGTACCGGCCTATCGAGTTGTAGGTGATTTGCAGGGCCGCCGTGTTGATGTTGGCGGCCTCTCCGGGGAGCACGCGGAGGATGCCGACGATGTTTTCTTTTACCAACGGCCCCGCGGATTGCATGGCTTTAGCCGGGAAAAACATACTCATCATGCGGCCGGGCTGGAATACCAGCGTTGTAGGCTCGCTGTCCTCGTCGCCGGTATAAGAAGTCCCTGTCAGTTTGGCTTCCGAATCCGCCACCACGAGGTCGTTCTTATCGGTCAGGATGATCCGGCGTCCGTACAGGTTGCCGCAGTGCTCGACCAGTACCTGGACGCCTTCCCAGTTCTGTTCGACGAGGTAGTACCGGCTCAGCTCGGTCTCGATTCTCCTGTCCTGCAGCGTCTCCAGGTTTTCTTCTACATGGCTGATCTCGTGGCGGGTGGTGCGGTAGGTAAAGAAAAACACGGCGCCGATGGTGACGATGACCACCAGCGTGAAGGCCGCCATCAGGCGGAAATTAAGGCTGTGCATCGCCGTTTTGTTCCAGGAGCTTGTAGCCGGCTCCGTATATAGTCTTGATCAGGCGGGGATGGCGTGGGTCTTGTTCGAGCTTGCGGCGCAGCTTGAGGATATGGACATCTATGGTGCGGTCGAACCCGTCAAAGTCATGCCCGAGGGCTTTTTCGATTATCTGCGCGCGGCTGAAAACCCGGCCGGGCTCTTTGACCATGGCCCCCAGCACTTTAAACTCCACCGGTGTCAGTCCCAGCGGTCTTCCCTCCAGGAAGGCCTCGTGTTTCAGGAAATTGACCGTCAGCGGCCCGTAATCGATTTTCTCCGGTCCTCTCTCGCCGGGGAGGCGGCGGAGCACCGCCCTCACCCTGGCGGCCAGCTCCCTGGGGCTGAAAGGCTTGGTGACGTAATCGTCGGCACCGAGGTCGAGTCCGGCCAGCCGGTCTTCGTCGGTCGTCAGTGCGGTGAGCATGATGATGGGCACGTCCGACTCTTTTCTCAGAATGCGGCACATCTCGAGGCCGCTCATGCCCGGCAGCATCAGGTCGAGGACGATCAGGTCGGGTTGGTTATCCCTGGCGAGTTGCAGAGCGTCGTTGCCGTTGTATGCGGTCAGGACACGGTAGCCGTCGCGGGCCAGGTATAGCTTGACCAGCTCTACCGTTTTTACATCGTCATCAACAACCAGTACCTTTTTGCCGGACATTTCTGGATCCCTGTTATCTATTCGCTTCATTTTAATTTATACCATAACTGTTAAGAAATTGTTAATATATTGTTCATTTGAGCCTGGTATCAGCCCGGCCGAAAGCGAAGGAGGGGGAACATGCCCCCTCCTTTATTAGCTTCCGTGTTCTCGGTTAAAAGTTAGCGACAGGTCCCGAGCCTGAACCCTATCCCTTCCCCCACCTTGAAAGCGCGGTGCATCCGCCCGAGCGGACCCATTCCGGTTCCGTTGTTATTCCCGAAAAGCCCGGGCATATCCGGCCTGGCGTTCCACCACTCCTGGAACTCGTCGACCGGTAAGTCCGGTTTTGCATCCAGCCATGCCTTAAACTCATCGGCCTGGGCCTGGGTGATTGTGCCATTGTCTACCAGTTCTTGAAGGTAATTATCCAGGGCTTCGTCCCTGAGCGTCTGCCTGGCCTCTGTAATTGCCTGTTGCAGCGCTTCGGGATCGATGGCAACGCCGGTGTTGGTCTGGTAAACTTCCGCTACTTTCTCTAGAAACGATGACGCGTTGTCCGTGCTGTTCTCATCGTCGGCCTGCGCCATCGCCACGCTCCCCAGGGTAGCCCCCAGCACGAGCACGGTCAGCGCGGCCACGATGATAAAAGACTTCTTTCGCCACATAACGTGTCACCTCCTTTCTTGGCTTTCTATACATTGAAGATAACATCCAATTGTTAAGATCCCATTAATAATAGAAGGATTTTATCCCCCTTGTGTGAGAGTTTGGTCACAGACGCGGGCAAGTACTTTGATTATGATAGAGTTGTTGATATGACTATTAAATCAGGCAAATCGCAAAAAACGCATCTTCGCGTTACCGGCATGACCTGTGCTACCTGCGCCGCTACCGTGCAGAAAGTGCTAAAGGAAACTCACGGCGTGCAGGCTGCAAACGTTAATATCGCCTCTGAAAAGGCAACTATCGAGTACGACCCGGAGAAAGTAAATCTCGAAAAAATCAAGGACGCCATCTCGGGGTCGGGCTATGGCGTGGCCGTTAAAAAATCGATATTTCCCGTTGTTGGCATGACCTGCGCGTCCTGCGTCGCCCGCGTGGAAGAAGCCCTGAAAAGCGTTGCCGGCGTTGTTTCCGTGGCCGTCAACCTGGCCTCGGAAAAAGCTACCGTCGAATATCTTGATACCGTGGAAGTGGCCGATCTGCGGCGGGCGGTCAGCGATGCCAGCTATGAGCTCGGCGAGGAGACTGAGACTCTGGAGGACGTGACCGCGGCCGCACAGCGGGAGACAAATAAACTCAGGAACCGTTTCATCCTGGCTATTGTTCTCGGCGTGATCATCATGGCTTTAAGCTTCTTACCGGCTTTCACCGGCAAGCCTTACCTGCTCTGGGCTCTGGCTACACCGGTGCAGTTCTGGGCCGGCTGGCGGTTCTACCGGGGCTTCTGGGCTGCTCTAAGGCACCGCACCGCCGATATGAACACCCTCATTGCCGTCGGTACTTCTGCCGCCTATTTCTACAGCGTGGCGGCCGTGCTGTTCCCGTCGGCGCTGACGATTGGCGGCATGGCCCCGGAGCTTTATTTCGATACCTCGGCCATGATCATCGCCTTGATCCTGCTGGGGCGTTTCCTTGAAGCCAGGGCTAAAGGGGAGACGTCGGCGGCTATCAAGCGACTCATCGGTTTGCAGCCGAAGACCGCCCTGGTCGTCCGCGACGGGCGGGAAATCGAGATCAACGTTGACGAGGTGTTGGTCGGCGACCTTATCCTTGTCCGCCCCGGCGAGAGAGTGCCGGTGGATGGCGTTATCCGCCAGGGCAACCCATCCATCGACGAGTCCATGGTCACCGGCGAGAGCCTGCCGGTAGATAAAAAAGAGGGCGAACCGGTCATCGGGGCAACCATTAACAAGACCGGCAGCTATCAGTTAGAGGCCACCCGCATCGGCAAGGACACTACCCTTGCGAGGATCGTGCGCCTGGTGGAGGA
>JBFYTX010000122.1:0-6461 GCA_041300345.1 Dehalococcoidales bacterium
AGGCCTCCGCGGGGGCCGACTGAGGTTGTTTTTCAGACGCCGCCGGTACCGCGGACAGGCCGGCCCTATTCAAGGCGGTGCCGATCAGGCCGGCGATGACCAAGGCGAGGTCGGGCGTCTCTTTGCGGAGCCGTTTCTTATCGCGCGAGGCGATCCCCAGTACGCCGTGGACGCGGTAGGTCATCAGCGGCACGGCCACCAGCCACCGGTAGCCGGCGGTACCGAACGACCTCAGTCCGTAGCGCCCGTCGCGCGAAAGGTCCGGGATAACGATGCTGCTGGCCAGGCCGACCACCTGCCGTCCGAAACCCCGGGCCATGTCCAGCTCCGACACTTCCCGCCGCATTTCCGAATTGAACCCGCGCTCGGCCGCCAGCTGCAGTGACCGCCCGGCGCCGTCGATTGTCTGCACCCAGCAACACTCCGTCCCCAGCACCCGCACCAGAGAGTCCAGGGCCATATTGAGGAGCGGCCCGGGCTCGCCGGAGAGGGCGAGCACCTCGTTGATTTCTCTAATGGCGGTAAAAACGCTCTGGTTGCTAATTTCCGCAGCCTTTCATCGAGTAAACAGGGGGACAGTCAGGCGACTTTGAGCAAATGCGGGATATATATTATTATATATTAATGGAATCCATTTATTAAAGTCCGATAATCGGTAAGGAGGCACCATGGAACTGCACGAAATGCTGACGATGGGGTACGGCGGGATATTGAGGACGCTGGACTACACCCTGAAGGGGCTGACCAGGGAGGACATCAACTGGCAGCCCAAGCCTGACTGCAACAGCATCGGCTGGATGGTATGGCACCCGCTCCGTTTCCAGGACATGCAGATCTCCGAGTTCATGGGCGAGGAACAGCTCTGGATCAAGGACGGGTGGTATAAGAAATGGGGGAGGAAGGCCGACCCCAGGGAATCCGGCGGCGGCATGACGCCGGAAGACCTCGCCAAATTCAAGTCGCCGGGGTCCGCGACGGTGCTCGCTTACGCTAAAGCCGTGGTGGAGAGATCGCAGAAATACTTCCCGACGCTGAAAAAGGCCGAACTGGACAGGGTACTGGAGGGCGGGCCTCACAAACCGTACCCGACGGTAGGGATGATGCTAATGATCATCCTGAGCGATAGTTTACAGCACATCGGGCAGGCGGGATACGTGCGCGGCCTGCGGCAGGGAATCGGCTGGCACTAGAATCGCCGGTCGCTCTTTAAAAAATAAACTTCCGGCAAGTATTGACAAAAGGGCCGTTTCGTATTATCATGCGCAAATGACGATGAAAAACAATGCCGTTAAACCAAGATTCGCGATGGGGCAGCGGGTTATCATCAAGCCGGTGAGCGAGAGCGGCACGTCACAGCGCGAAAACGACATCAATCAATACGCCGGACAGGTGGGCGAGGTATCCAAGTATTACTGGATCAGCCCGCGTACCGGCCAGGTCTTCTATATTTATAATGTGCGGGTGGGAGAACAAAAAAGGGAAATCGTCGTCTACGAGGACGAGATGGAGCCGGCGCTGTCCTGAGAAATAAAGGCAGGTGAAAAAGAGGCGGGCTGCGAGGGCAACCCGCCTTTTGTTTGGGCAAATAACTGGAGGCGACGGGCGGATTCGGACCGCCGAATAGGGGTTTTGCAGACCCCCGCCTTAACCACTTGGCCACGTCGCCTCAGCTATATAATTCTATGCTAAAACCAGAGATGATGCAATAATAATTTTCCCGAGTATAGTTATGGCACTTTTGGGCAAGCCTCACCCCCTGACCCCCTCTCCAGACCTAAGATCATACAGGTAGATTTATTTCTTGTCTGGATAGGGGGAAGTAATTTGAGAGGGGCTAGCGCCCCTCTCGCTGACGCACTCCCGCCAGTCATACCTTACCTGCCTCTATTGAATACAAACCTCATCCCCTCAGTCCCCCTCTCAAACTGATATTTCTCCAAGTAGTAAGGCACTTGCTGTCTGAGAGGGGTAGGAATTAGAAGAGGGGTTTCACCCCTCTTAAACGCCCCGACTTAATCAGACCAGCGGGAGAGCATTTGAGAGGGGGCGGATAGGTCCTCCTTCATGGGTAAATATAACTGTCTGCAGAGGGGGTGAGGTGAAATAATCAATACTTACATCGCGTATTCGACGATCAGGAAGCCTATCAGGCTGAAAAAGGCGATCGGAGGCAGGGCGGGCATCGGCCTGCCTTTGAGGAGGAGCCACTGGATCAGAAAAGCGCTCATCAGCCCTAAAAGGGCGAACCCGCCCACCAGTATGGCCGGATTGAGACCGGACACGAAATAGACCGAGGACGCCAGCATCAGCGGAAACCCGATATCGCCGCCGCCCAGCAGGGAATACTCGCGCTCGGCCGAAGGCTTGGCCACCAGCTCGTTCACACGCACCGTTTTCAAACCGATCAACCAGTCCCCTATTTTCTTAGGATAGATAAAAGCCGGCAGGGTCACCGTCTCCGAGAGCCGATCCACCATCCAGACCATGAAGCCGAAACGTACCGCCAGGAAGTCGTAAACGGCGATCACGCCCATGACGATCAGGAACGCCCACGGTGAGAAAAGCGAGCCGAAGACCGAGCCCGCGCTGGCCAGGGCTACGAGCAGGACTAGGTTGTGGAGCCAGACCCTCGCCCAGAACAGCCAGCCCAGACCGGCGATGACCGCCAGGGGATAAGAAGCCGCGTCCGGCAGCGTTAAGAACGCCATGATGAACACACCCCAGGCGAACATCAACGCGAAAAGTAACTTGAAGACCAGCTTGAGCTTGTCCAGGGGGATGAGGAAAAGCACCAGCGCCATCACGGCCACCGCGCCCAGAAAGTAGGCGATGCCGAACCCGCTGGAGACGCTGGGGGTAGCAATACCGTGGTCGTCTATGTATTGCTGCTGGCGGGGCGCCACGTTAAGCGTCAGCGCCAGGCCGGCGACGAGGGTCAGCCCGCCCCAGATGAAGGGATTAAGTCTCGATTTCATGTTTCTACCGGTTTATTATAGGAACGAACGTTGACTAAAAGCAATGGCTCTTTATACTCAAGTTTGATTTTCGGCACTCACCCCCTTTTGTTCCCCCTCTCAAACAGTCACATCATTTATGCTCGATATATACTTTGTTTGAAAGGGGGAGAGAATTTGAGAGGGGGCAAAGCCCCCTCTCGCCTGCACTCCCCTCTCCAGCCGGTAAAAACTTGGGTCTAGTGGATGTGTCGGGCTGGAGAGGGGCAGGGGTGAGGTCTTCCTTAGCAACCAGATACAAACAGAACGGCAATGTGATGGCTTTGACCTTTTACCGACGTTTCCCCACCATGATGAGCAACAAGAACGAGAGCAGTGCCGCGCCCGCGGCCAGCGCAAACGACCAGGCGAGGCTGCCGGTGAAATCGGCGATCCAGCCGGAAACAATCGGCGCCAGCACCGAGCCGGCGCCCAGGAACATGGTCCACAGTCCCACCGTCGTCCCGGCCGATTCCCGGGGAAAAAAGTCGGAAGCGGCGGCGGCGTACATCGCCCAGATGACGCCATAGCCCAGGCTGAACACACCAGACGCGGCGAATAGCCAGACCGTATCGAAGAAGACCATCCCCAGACTCCCCAGGGCGATCAGCACGGCGCAGAGCATCATGACCCTGATACGGCCGACCCTATCGGAGAGCGGCCCCAGGCCGAGCTTACTAATGATGGCGCCGACGCCGATGACCGTCAGCAGGCTGGAGGCCAACTGGTAGGAAAAGCCCAGCCCTTCCGTCGCGTAGGTGCTCAGGAAGGTGAACGGTATTATGATGGCAAAACCCGTGAGCAGGTAAGCCAGGCCGAGGAGCCAGAACCTGCCGTCCTTCAGCAGCGCCGTCAGCGCGGCCCTGACGGGCGGCGGCCGGTCACGCTTTATCGTTTCCGGGCTTTCCGGCCGCGGCGGCCGGTCGCGTATCACCAGGAAATTGAGCACGGCCACGAAAAATCCCAGCCCGCCGAGCAGCATCCAGCCGGTCTGCCAGTCCCGGGCGACGACCACCAGCGGCATGATGGCGCCCGCGCCGATAAGCCCCAGGGCGCTGCCGACGTCGATAACCGCCAGCGTCCCGCCGATCCTTTCCCGGCTGGTCCAGCGCTGGGCCAGGGCCATGACCGGCGCCCAGCAGGCGGCCGAGCCGATGCCGGCCAGGGCATATATCAGGCTGGCGGAAAGGACCGAGGAGGCATAGGACATGAAGAAGGCGCCGGCGCCGAGTATCGCCACGAACGAGGACAACAGCCAGCGCGCGTTCCGGCGGTCGCCCAGCAGGCCGAGCACCGGCGAGCTTACCGTGTAGGCGATGAAGAACGCGGAGAAGATCATGCCCGCTTCGGCCTTGGTGATCTCCAGGGAATCGATCATCTCCGGGAGGAGCACGCCGTAGCCGTACCTGATGGCATACGAAGTAAAGACGGTCAGGAAACAGGCTACCAGGATCAGTCGTCTATTCATATGGCCGGGTTTATCTTACGCCCCGGGCTCCATGAGCTGCAAGACACCCCGCAGGGGTATTTCCAGCCAATCGGGCCGGTTGTTGAGCTCGTAGCCGATTTCATAGACCGCCCTTTCCAGGAGGAAGGCGTCCAGCAGGGTTTTCACCTGCCCGGGGTCATCGGGCAGCAGGCCGGACGGCCTGATATTTTCCAGGTAGGCCTTCAGGAAAGTGGCGGCAACCCAGACATACCAGTATTGCGCCCAGTCGCGGAGGAGGGCCATCTCTTCCTCCGGGCGGGGCGCCAGCGATACCTGGTGCAGCAGGGCGCTGTGCGCCGCGTAGTGCAGGGAGCGTATCATGCTGGCCACGTCCCGGAGGGGCGAACGCTTGATCCGCCGCGCGGTCATCGGGCGGGCCGTCTCCCCCTCGAAGTCGATGATGACAAAGTCCTTGCCGGTGTAAAGCACCTGTCCCAGGTGGTAATCGCCGTGGTCGCGTATGCGCACCGCCGCGATATTGCGATCGCGTATCAGGCGGTAGCGTTCGATGATGGCCTTCTCCAGACTGATGATCTTCTGGGCGGTTATCCTGTTGTCCTGGGCGAGGCCGGGCAGTTTCTCCCGCAGCAGCTGCAGCGTGCGGACGGTCTGGACGCGCAGCGACTGGTAAAGGGAGGCCTGGTGGACGTATGAAAAGGGCTCGGGGGCGAAATCGGGGTCGTCCGGCCTGGAGGCCAGCGCCGCATGAAGCCCGGCGGTGCGCCGTCCCAGAAGCTGGGCCGAGTCCAGATAGTTGCCGATGGCTTCCCTGGCGAAGGAAGGAATTTCGGGGGGCAAAGAGATCAGGTGTTCCCGGGGGAGGGGCGGCCCTTTCCTGGCGGGCTGGGCGAGAACATATTGGAAATAACGCTCCAGGGAGTCCTGTGTATAGCGCCAGGCGTTCCCTTCGTTGGGCACGAAGCCATGCAGAACCCCCAGGGTGACCGGCCCGGCGTCCGTCCGGTAGTACTCGAGGGCGCCCGCCAGCGGCGGGATGCTGGCGAAGTCCGTTTCTTCGGTGAGAAAACGGGCTATCTCCAGCTCCGGGTTGATCCCGTCTCCGGGCTGCCGGAACAGTTTGAAAATAAGCTTATCGCCGTAAACGAGCGACGTGTTGGTCTGTTCGGCTTTCACCAAGGCGGGTTCAGGGACCGCCTCGCCGGGGCCGAGGGCGCCGAAGAATGCGTCCGTCGTTGAAGCAACGATGCGGCCGTTTTCCCCGCCGTAACGGTGTTTCCTGCCGATGCTTTGCAGGAGGTACCTGCCGAAATTCTTATCGGCCATCGCGTCGCATAGCAGCGCCTCCCCGCCGCCTTCCGGCGGCTGCAGGCGGGCGACGACCGCCTGGGGCTGTTCGCGGCGCATCGCGCCCATCCGCTCGCCCGAGACAACCGAGAGCGGGAACGCATAGGTCTCCGGCTCGCCCTCTACATAGTTGAGATGGACCAGGATGAAGTAAGCGTCGCCTTCCGGTGAGTGCATCGGGACGATATCCGTAATCCGCGCCCACTGTATGTCCCGCGCCTTGCTGCGGAACCAGCGCCGGGCCTTAATGTAGTTTGGCAGCAGCGCCGCCAGGGCGTCCGGATCGCCTCCGAAAATTTCGTCCGCGGTGCCGGCCAGGACCGGGACGGCGGTTATTTCCTCCACCGGCAGCGCCTGCGGCAGAGCCGTTCCCGCCGGCCGCGGCTGCAGGGCGAACCAGTAGTAGGCGTAAGGGCCGAGGGTAAAGGGATATCTACCGCCGGCGACCGGGGCGAATTCCACCGGGCCGAAGAGATTAATGAGCCGGCAGCCATTGAACTCGGTAAGGTCGAGCTGCACCTGTTGTCCCAGGTGGGAGAGGTTGGCCAGCACCAGGATATTCTCTCCCTGGCAGCGGCGCAGGAACGCCAGGACTTTTTTGTTCTCCGGCTGGAGGAACTCGATGCTGCCGCGCCCGAAGGCCCGGTAACGCTTGCTCAGGGTGATGGTCTGTT
>JBFYTX010000132.1:0-3813 GCA_041300345.1 Dehalococcoidales bacterium
TTTTCGCCTCTTTGAGGGTAATCTCCATACGGGGGTCGGCCACCTTCTGAGCAACGGTCTTCTCCATCCAGACTTCCACCTTGCCGGTGTTCGGGTTAATCTTGACGGAGATATTCTGGTCAGGGTTAAAGTTGTCTTTTTTATAGGCAGACACTAAAGCCGCCTCAACGGCGGTAAGCACAGTCTCCTTCGGCAGATTTTTTTCCGCCGAAAGCTGCGTAATGGCGAGGAGGAAATCGCTCTTCATTTCGGACGCCTACCTCCGATAAATATAGTCTACTAATTAAAAAAGTGGGAATCGAACCCACTTCAAAACACAGCTATTCAACTCCAGGCAACTCGATTATAACATAGTACAGGAAAGATATGCAAGAAATATAATTACGTTTGAAGCGGTTGAAGATGTGAACTTCATCAAAGCCTACGTTTGACAAACTCCCCCCCGGATTCTTCGCTACGCTCCAGAATGACAAGAGCGGAAAAGGGGAGAGGGACCAAAGGGGTGAAGTATCTTACAGACTCCATTTGGCCTAATTTGCCCATATATCGACGCTCCTCTATAATTAAGGTGGAATCCTCACCTGAGAGGCAGCGAAGATGAACGTTAAAGTAATCACCGTAGGGGAAAAGATCCTGGGGGCTAACGACGATAAAGCTCGCGATAACAAAAGCCGGCTGGACAGATACGGCGTCCTGACGATCAATATCATGTCGTCGCCGGGGGCGGGCAAGACCAGCCTGATCTTGAACACGATAAAAAATCTCAGGAAAAAGGCCAGGATAGCGGTGATCGAGGGAGACGTGGCGTCGAGCGTGGATGCGGAGAAAGTTCACGCGATGGGCATACCGGTCGTCCAGATCAACACCGGCGGAGGATGCCACCTCGACGCCTTCATGGTGGAGAAAGCCCTCGATGACCTGCCGTTGAAAGAAATCGACCTGCTGTTCATCGAGAACGTGGGCAACCTCATCTGCCCCAACGCCTTCGCGCTGGGGGAAGACCGGAAAGTGATGATTTCCTCCATGCCCGAAGGCGACGATAAGCCATACAAATACCCGGCCATGTTCGCCGACACCGACACCGTCCTGCTCAACAAGACTGACCTCCAGCCGTACCTCGACTTCAACACGGACGCCTTTAAAAAAGAAGTGACCGGACTCAACCCTGACGTCACCATCTTCCCGGTCTCCTGCAAGACAGGCGCCGGCATGGCGGCGTGGTACGCCTGGCTGGAATCGGCCGTTAAAGGCAAAAAGAAACCATAAACCCATGGCAAGAATACCGGCTTTCAGCCTGGCCCATATCAGCATACGGGGGGTGGTGCAGGGCGTCGGCTTCCGACCTTTCGTCTACCAGCTGGCCGTCAAACACAACCTCCGCGGCTGGGTGCGCAACACCTCGGAAGACGTGAAAATCGAGGTGGAGGGGGAAGGCGGGGCAATTGAACACTTCACGGTCGCACTCAGAGAGAGCGCACCGGCGCTGTCGCGTATAGAAGCTATTTCCGTCAGGTCAGGCACTCCGGCCGGCTACGAGAAATTCGAGATACTGGAGAGCGTCGCCGAAGAAGGCAAATACCAGCTCGTCTCGCCGGACATCGCCACCTGCCCCGACTGCCTGAAGGAAATCTTCGACGCGAAAGACCGGCGTTACCGCTATCCGTTCACCAACTGCACCAACTGCGGGCCGAGGTTCACGATAATCGCCGACATACCTTACGACCGCCCCAACACCACCATGAGGTCGTTCCGGATGTGCCCGGAGTGCCAGCGGGAATACGACGACCCGCTGGACCGGCGGTTCCACGCCCAGCCCAACGCCTGCCCGGTGTGCGGGCCGCGGCTGGAACTTGTGGACGCCGCCGGAAAGAAAGTCGTATGTGACGACATTATCGGCAAGACCGCCGGGATGCTCAGAGAAGGTAAGATAGTGGCGGTAAAAGGGCTGGGGGGCTTTCTGCTGGCCTGCGACGCCACCAGCGAAAAGGTCGTAAAGAGACTACGGCAACGCAAGAACCGCCCCGCCAAACCCCTGGCAATCATGGTGGCCAGCCTTGAAGAGGCCAAAAAGCATGGCGAAATAAACGAAGCGGAAGACAAATTACTAACGTCACCGGGGAGCCCGATCGTGCTGGTGAAATGGAGCGCCGAATCGACGATAGCGAAAGCCGCGGCGCCGGGACTCAAATACCTCGGTGTCATGCTTCCTTACACCCCGCTGCACCACCTGCTGCTGAGGGAAACGGGCCTGCCGCTGGTGATGACGAGCGGGAACCTGAGCGAAGAGCCGATAGCGCGGGATAACGACGAGGCATTACAAAGACTGGGCGGCATCGCCGACTATTTTCTAAGGCATAACCGGGACATCTACGCGCGCTATGACGACAGCGTAATGATCGTGGAAAACGAGACGCCGCAGTTCGTAAGACGGGCGCGGGGATACGCCCCCTACCCCATCCACCTTCCGTTTAAAAGCAGGCAGATACTGGCCTGCGGCGCCGAGGAAAAGAACACTTTCTGCCTGACGCGCGACAACTACGCCTTCGTCAGCCAGCACATCGGCGACATGGAAAACATAGAGACGCTGGAACATTTTACGAATACAATCGACCTTTATGAAAAGATGTTCCGCATCAAGCCGGAGACAATCGCTTACGATATGCACCCGGAATACCTGCCGACCAAGTACGCCAAAGAGCTGGCGGAGAAAGAAGGGGTAAAGTCGGTCGCGGTGCAGCACCATCACGCCCACATCGCCAGCTGCCTGGCGGACAACGAGATCGAGGGGCCGGTCATTGGGGTGGCGCTGGACGGCACCGGCTACGGCACGGACGGGCGGATATGGGGCGGGGAATTCATGATAGCGGACTACAAAGATTTTAAGCGAATGGCCCACCTGGAATACCTGCCACTGCCGGGGGGGGCGCTGGCGATAAAAAAGCCGTACCGGACGGCCATCGGGTACATAACAGCACTGGGGATAGACCCGGACAGAAAGCTGCCGCCGTTCCAAGAGGCCGGCGAAGAAGAGCTGCCAATTATCAAAAGCCAGATCGAAAAAGGCATAAATACACCGCTGACGTCGAGCATGGGCAGGCTCTTCGACGTGGTGGCGGCGATAATCGGGGTCAGGAATGTCGTTCAGTACGAAGCGCAGGCGGCTATCGACCTGGAGACCTGCGCCAGCGAGGCGGCCGGGGAGGATAAAAGCTACCCATTCTCAGTGAACGAGCATAATGGCATCAGCGTTATTAGAGTCCGTGATTTGCTGGCGGCTATTATCAATGACTGGCAGGCTAAAGCGCCCAAAGCTGTGATAGCATCGCGGTTCCATAACACGATAGCCCGGATGATACTAGAGGTATGCCAGGACATCGCTGCTAAAACGGGCATCAAGGCGGCGGCGCTGAGCGGCGGGGTCTTTCAGAACCGGCTACTAACGAGGAAAACAAAAGCAATGGTTGAGCCGGCGGGACTCAGGGTATATACTCACCAGCAGGTGCCCTGCAACGATGGCGGGATATCACCGGGGCAGGCGGTAATAGCGAATTTTCAAGAGGAGCAGCAATGACTAAAAGAGAGTTCGGACCACAGCCATGGATTTTCCCCAACCCTACGGTGCTGCTGGGGACGATGGTGGGCGGTAAAGCAAACTTCGCTCCCTTCGCCTGGTGCGGGGTCGCCGGGGGCGAACCCCCCGCCGTATCTATCGGGGTAAGGCACCAGAGGCACACCCTGAATGGCATCATGCAGAACCGTGCTTTCTCGGTAAATGTCCCATCTATAGACTTACTGGAAGCGACCGACTACTGC
>JBFYTX010000134.1:0-5127 GCA_041300345.1 Dehalococcoidales bacterium
AAGTATGGGGTGTTTCTACTGTCATAACCAGTTCATCAGGCCGCAGGACTGGGCGATGGGCTACACCTCCCAGACCGGCGACTTTTACTATTCCATTCCCAACTTCCTCGGCACGGAGAGGACGGGGCCGAGCCTGGGGCAGATCGGAGGCAAGCGCCCGACCGAGTGGAACTTCGCCCACATCAAGGACCCGCGCTCGGTCTCGCCGAGCTCGATCATGCCTTCTTTCGGCGACTTTATCACCGACGCGCAGCTGGAGTCGCTGGTAGCCTACCTGCAAAACCTGGGCAGTGAAGACCTGGCCGCGCGCGACTTCCAGCAGCCGGTGCCGTACGAGTTCCGCTTCAACGAAAATCCGAATCTATCGCTCATGGCGACGGTGAGGGCGGGCTACGATAGCGCCAACGATACTTACTCCGGCTCTCCGGCCGCGGGAGCCCAGTGGGCGATACTATTCGACGAAGGCAAGTCTCTTTTCACGGAGAAATGCCTTTCCTGCCACGGCTGCTCGGGGAACGGACAGGGACCTTACGCCCGCCAGGTGGTCACCCGCCCGGCGAATCTTAACGAGCGCATATCCAATTTCCCGGAGGACAACCCGGAGGCCTTCCACTTCTGGCGTGTTTTCGCCGGGGTTTCTGGTACGGCCATGCCACCCTGGGGCCTGAGCCTGGACGATGAGACCATCTGGAAGATTGCGACCTACGAGATGAGCTTCGCGCAGGGCTCCATAAGGACGATAGACGGTAGTATCTCCGATGACGAGGGCGATCAGTATGACGCTACCACGCACATCACGCCGGGGATCGCCGGCACGCTGGCGGACTTTGAAAAAGGGCAGGCGATCTACGAGCTCTATTGCCTCCAGTGCCACGGCGCCGACGGGCACGGCGACGGCCCGGCCTCCATCGCCACGACCGGAGGATATATCCAGCCCGAGCCCGCAAATTTCGAGGAGAGCGGCTCGGACTTCACCAACTACGGCCGCTGGGTCTGGAAAGTAATGAAGGGCGTGGAGACGACGAACATGCCGCCGTGGGAGCTGGCCCTGAGCCGGGAAGAGATATTCATGGTCATTTTTTACGAGCAGAGCTTCAGCCTGCCGGAGGACTATAACAGCAAGTGGGCGCCCCTCTATACCGATTCCTACGCCCAAAACCTGAAGAGGTGATGACATGGACGAAGGGACCATCGCGCTGACGGTGATGACCGGGCTTCTGCTGATATCGTTTATCGGCTTCCTGGTCTGGGGCATCCGCTCGGGGCAATTCAAGAACGTTGAAGAGGCCAAGTACCGGATGCTCGGTGATAAAAATGATGACAAAGTTCCGGGCGATTTAAAGCCGCCCGGGACAAAGCCGGGAGGAGGCGGGGAGAAATGACCTTCTGGCAAATGTTCTGGATAGTCATCGGCTCGGTGCTGGCCTTTGTAGTGATCTTCCTGATGTTCCTCGCCGGCTCGAAATACACCGTCCACGATGCGGAGGCGCACGCCACCGATTACGCCGGTACGATCAAGGAAGGGCACGGCGGCCTGACCGCTTTTCTCTGGGTGCTGTTCATCGGTATACTCGTCTGGACGATAGTGTATTTCATCATGCATTGGCACGAGTTCGCCGTCATCTCGGCCTATGCGCAGTAGCGCTCAGTCCTCCGGAAGACTTTGAAAATGTCTTTTATATCCGGCAACATCGGTTTGTACAGCGAAAGGCTGGCGGTGGTCCTGGGATTTGTCACGCTGGCCTCCGCGCTGGCCACGTTCGCTACCTGTCGCACCTGCCTGTCTTTCCTGGGGCGCCTCGGCCTGAAGATTCGAGTAGACGCCGGCTGGTACCGGCCGTTCTATAAGTACCACGGCTACTACTGGTGGGTGTTTATCTTCGCCCTGACGCTGCACTTCCTGACCGCCGTCATGCACACCGCCATCCCTAAAGCCGGCGACCCCGACGGAACGATCCACTGGGCAGTCCTGGGCCTCGGGTTCGGGGCGGCGCTAATGACCGAGGTGGTGCTGTCTTCCTGCCGCAGCCTGACCGGTCTGTTGAACGCTTTTACCGGGAAGTCGCCGGTCGCTAACAAAAGGTTTTTTTCGTTTTACCGGTACCACGCCTACTACTGGCTGATACTGGTCCTGGCCATCGCCGGCCATTTTGCCGCTTCGTATATCCACATCGGCGTCTGGCCGGGATAAATGGAGAAACAGGGGATGACCGAAGAACGCAAAGGATATGACCAAAAAAAGCGATAAAATAACTGATAAATTCGGCAAAGACGTTATCTGCTGCGAAGACCTGTCCAAGCAATATCCGGGCGTCCTGGCGGTGGACCGGCTCAACCTGCGGGTACACGAGGGCGAGATCTTCGGGCTCCTCGGGCCTAACGGCGCGGGGAAGACGACCACCGTGGGCATGCTCACGACCCTGGTGGTCCCGACGGGTGGCAAAGCCTACGTGGCGGGCATCGACGTTATCGCCCACCCCGCCCTCGTCAAGCAGGTCATCGGCGTGGTTTCGCAGACCAACAACCTCGACCGCGCCCTGACGGTCCGGGAGAACCTGTATTATCACGGCCGCTACTTCGGGATGAGCGCCAGGGAAAGCCGCGAGGCCGCCGACCGCTTCCTGGAGGAGTTCCGCCTCAATGAGCATGCCGGGGCCGAGGTCTCGGCTATATCCGGCGGCATGGCCAAGCGGCTCCAGGTAGCGCGCACGCTGCTCCACGCGCCCTCGGTCCTCTTCCTCGACGAACCTACCGCGGGCCTTGACCCGCAGAGTCGGCTGGCCCTCTGGGAGATCCTGGGCAGGCTCCGCACCAAAGGGCAGACCATCATGCTGACCACTCACTACATGGAAGAGGCGGAATCCGTCTGCGACCGGCTGGCGATCATGGACCACGGGCGCATCCTGGCGCTGGATACGCCGCAGAAACTCAAGGAAACGGTCGCCGCCGACAGCGTCATTACTGTGTCCGCCGGCGGCGACCTGGATGCGCTGGCGCGGCTCCTCAAAGAGCAGATCGAGGGTGTCACGGAAAGCAGGAAACTGGACGGCACGCTACAACTACTGGTGAAAGGCGCCGCCGGACTGCTGCCCAGGGTTGTCACGGTGGCGGAACTGGGAGGCTTCAGCATCGTCGACCTCTCTGTAACCCAGCCCACCCTCGAATCCGTATTCATCAAGCTGACCGGCAAGGAGCTCAGGGAATGACGGCCTACCGCGAGTGCACTGTGCCGGCCAAACCCACCCGTTCCGAGGCCGCGGCCAGCCGTACCGCCTTCGGGGCGCTGCTGCTGCGCGACCTGACCGTACTGAGAAAGAACCTGGGCGTCTTCATCGCGCGCACGCTCGTCCAGCCCTTTTTACTGGTCTTTGTTTTCCTGTACGTCTTCCCTAAAATAGGCACGGGTGTGGGCGGGGGCCCGGGGTCGGGCGGGCTGTCTTCCTTCGCCACCGTGCTGGTAGCGGGGGTGGTCGGCCTGTCGATCATGTTCCAAGGCATCCAGGCCGTGGCCCTGCCGCTGGCCAACGAGTTCGGCTACACCAAGGAGATCGAAGACCGCGTGCTGGCGCCGATGCCGGTGGCGCTGGTAGCCGTCGGCAAGGTCATCGCCGGGGCCATCCAGGGGCTCATCGCGGCGATCATCGTGTTCCCGATAGCCTCCGTCGTCCATGCTGAAGGCGTGCACCCGCAGCTGGCCGTGCACTGGGCGACCCTGCTGACCCTGATACCCCTGGCCTGCATCATGACTTCCGCACTCGGCCTGGCCCTGGGAACACGGATATCGCCCCGCAATATCAGCGTCATGTTCGGCTTCATCGTCCTGCCGATGACCTTCCTCGGCGGCACCTATTATCCGTGGACATCCCTGTCCGCGGTCACAGTGGGCGGATTCCCCTGGCTGCAGGCGCTGGTCTGCCTCAATCCGCTGATCTATATCACCGAGGGTTTCCGCGCCGCGCTGACGACCGCGCCGCACATGCCGCTGTACGTTATTTATCCTATACTGACGGCCTTTTGTGCGCTGCTGCTCTGGGCGGGCATAAGAGGTTTCTACAAGAGAGTGCTGAGCTGATCGTGTCGCTTGGCTACCACCTGCCGGGTGCCCGGACTATTCCTTGGTAAACGTAAACTCCGCCCTGAAAAGTTCTGTATATTGAAAAACTTAGGCTACCGAATTGGATTCGAGCCGTGTCACTTCCTAAAGCCCGATCCAACTTTTCATCTTATTGTTCACTCCGGCGCGGCTCCAGGACCTCATCGAGAAGATGGGAGAGATATCACCGACTGAGGACACTCTGGCCAGGCTGATATCGGAGGCTCGAAACAAACAGCCGAGCGAGCTTGACCAACCCTGGCATATCGGGATCTGTACCCAGTACAACATATTGCCCGACGCCATTCCCGAAATAATTCAATTTATGAAAGACAAAGCTGGTAATGAAGAGGGTCTATTGGGACAAACAACGATAAGAGAGGCGCTATGGATCAATCGTTTATATCCAACGATAAAGAGATTGAGATCCGTCACGGATGAACTAACTAGAGCCTTTTGGATGCATGTCATCGTAAGTGGCTACGTGCTTAGAGAGCGGGTAAGCGAGCAAATGAGCGAACAATATCCGAATACCTCTGATCTTGATAGGCTTTACTTTGCCAGTGAAGACCCCTTTAGCGATGTTGCCATGACAACCTGGTGGAGCAGGATCCCTCCCGAATATCAGCAAGCTATCCTCGACGTCGTTGAGGAAGAAAGGGAAATTACCCATGAAGAACTTGAACAACATAAAAGCCGGCCGCTCACCCGCGAAGAGACTAAGATGATAAATGAATGCTTCGATATTTTAAAAAGAGGAGGCCCAGATGCTTTGAGTGAATACATTATAACAGAATCCATCGGCCCGAGAAAATGGCATGATGCACCTCATGTCGGCGGTATTATATTCTAAAGCAATCGTGGGGGATCAACAATGAGAGGCAGCAAGGTATTCACCCCCGGATTGTGCAGTAAAGATTGGGGCATAGTACGATAGCAATAACATTGGATACCTATTCACATGTATCGCCCGGGTTGCAGGAAGCCGCTGCGAAAAGGTTTGACGATGCCTTACAGTTAGGGCATAATGAGGT
>JBFYTX010000151.1:0-3983 GCA_041300345.1 Dehalococcoidales bacterium
CCGGTGAAGATATCGCCTATCTTCGCTTCCCTCGTCAGGCCCTCGATGATGGCAACGGCTTTCTGGGTCGCCTCCGCGTCCGAGGAGCCGATGACTACCGTGCCGTCGTCGCTGACGTCGATGGTCGTCTTGGTCTCTTCGATGATCGAACGTATCGTTTTGCCGCCCGTCCCGATAACCGCCCCGATCTTGCCCGGGTCGATCTTTATCTTGGTCATCCTCGGCGCAAACTTGCTTACCTCCGACCGGCTTGCCTGGATGGCTTCGTTCATCTTGTCCAGGATGAACAGCCTGCCGTCTTTCGCCTGGTTCAGCGTCTTCTCCACTACTTCCAGGCTGATCCCCTTGAGCTTGGTGTCCATCTGTATCGCCGTGATCCCTTCCCTGGTGCCGGCGATTTTGAAGTCCATGTCCCCGTCGAAGTCCTCTATCCCTTCGATGTCGGTTAACACCACATACCGGTTATCGCTGCCCGTTATCAGCCCCATCGCGATGCCCGCCACGGCTTTCTTGACCGGTATGCCGGCGTCCATCAGCGACATGCTCCCCGCGCAGACGCTGGCCATCGAGGTGCTCCCGCTGGAGCTCAATACCTCCGATACCAGCCTTATGGTGTAGGGGAACTCTTCTTCGGTCGGTATTACTGCGGACAAAGCCCGCTCGGCCAGGGCGCCATGTCCTATTTCGCGCCTCCCCGGCGAGCCTACCCGTCTGACTTCTCCGGTGGAAAAACCAGGGAAATTATAGTGGTGTATGAACCGCTTGCTTTCTTCCAGCCCCAGCCCGTCGAGCATCTGCTCTTTGCGCATCGAGCCCAGGGTCGTGATGCTGAGCACCTGTGTCTGCCCCCGGGTGAATAGCCCCGAGCCGTGCGTCCGGGGCAGCAGCCCTACCTCGCAGGTAATCGGTCGTATTTCTTTAATTCCCCTCCCCCCCAGCCTCTGTCCCCTCTCCAGTATCCCCGCCCTGAATTCGGCCTTGACTCTGGCGTCGATGGCCGTGAGGACGTCTTTGGCGGGGTATGTCTCGCCTAATTGCTTGCTGCTTTCTTCAATCAAGGTGTTCAGCTTTATTTCGCGCTGGTCTTTGTCGGTCAGGCCCATGACGCTTTCGAGTTTGTCGTCGACGAGCTTCGACAGCGCGGTAGCCACTTCTTTATTCACCGTCTCGGCCGGCGCCGGGATTTTAGCCTGGCCGACCGCCTCCCTGAGCTGTTCCTGCATCTGGATGATGGCCTGGTTGGCTTCGTGGCCCAGTTTGACGCCCTGGAGGACGATATCCTCCGCGACCTCTTTAGCCCCCGCCTCCACCATGATGACCTTGTCCTTGGTGCTGACCACCACCAGGTCGAGCAGGCTTTCGTCCATCTGGGCCATCTTCGGGTTGATTACCAGTTCCCCGTTGATGTACCCGACGTGTACCGCGCCCACCGGCCCGTCGAACGGTATCTCGGATATGGCGAGGCACGCGCTGGATCCGATGACTGAAAGTATGTCGGGGTCGTTTTCCTGGTCGGCGGAAAAGACCGTGGTAATGATCTGTATTTCGCTGTGCCAGTTCTTGGGCAGGAGCGGCCTTATCGGGCGGTCCGTTTGCCGGCAGGCCAGGACGGCCGCCTCGCTGGGCCGGCCCTCTCTCCTGATGAAACCCCCCGGTATCTTGCCGGCGGCGTATAGCCTTTCCTCGTAGTCGATGGTCAGGGGCAGGAAATCTATCCCTTCCCTCGGTTCCCGGTTAAAGCAGACGGTCACCAGGACGACCGTGTCGCCGTAGCGTACCGTGACTGCCGCATCGGCCTGCTGTGCCAGTTTGCCCGTTTCGATGATCAAGTCGCGTCCGCCTACGTTACTGCGGAAAATTTTAGTCTCCAAAAAGTTTCTCCTCTATCCAAAAGGCCCTACTTGCGCAGTCCCAGCCTCTTGATTAAATTATTATACCGCCCCACGTCCTCCCGGCTGAGATAGCCCAGTAGCCTTCGCCTCTGCCCGACGAGCTTGAGCAGGCCCCGTTGAGTGTGGTGGTCCTTACGGTTGACGGCCATATGCGCCGTCAGTTGCTGGATTCTCCCTGTCAGCAGGGCTACTTGCACCTCGGTGCTGCCGGTATCGCCCTCTTTGGCCCGGTAAGTGGTGATTATTTCCGTCTTCTTCTCTTTGTCCAAATTACGCCTCTTCGTCTTATTTTTTACTGTGTATTTACGTCAGAATTATAACATAATGTGGCTCCTAAGTAAATTTAGGATATGAATAACATCGTGAAGGATGAGACTATAACCTCACCCCTGTCTCCAGCCCGGTACCTGATATTACCCTGTGTTATTTTAGCTGGAGAGGGGGACCGAGGGGGTGAGGTCCTTTGAAAAAGGATATATCTTTAAGTAACGATGCCGCCCCGCGTCTGGAAAACTCCCGACTTAAAGCGTTATAATATTTATTGGTCTGTCTTGAGGAGTTGAAGCTTGGATATCACCGCGCTTAAAGCCGCCGTCGCCGCTGATATTGACGCCCGTTGCAATGACCTCGCCGTTGTCAGCCGTCGGCTGCATGCCCACCCCGAGGTCGCTTTCGAGGAGCGTCGTTCTTCCGCTTTGCTCGTTGATTTTCTCTCTAAGAATGGCTTCGGCGTTGAGACTGGCATCTGTGGTCTGCCGACCGCTTTCCGCGGGACTTACGGTAAAGGTAAACCTGTTATTGCTTTCCTCGCCGAGTATGATGCCCTCCCTAAGCTCGGCCATGCCTGCGGCCATAACCTGATTGCCGTTGCCTCGCTGGCCGCCGCCCTGGCTTCGCGGCGGGCGGTGGACGCGCTCGGCGCCCGTGTCGCTATCTTCGGCACCCCCGGCGAGGAGCTTTACGGCGGCAAGGCTATTATGGCGGCCGCTGGCGCTTTCGACGGCGTTGACGCGGCTATGATCGCCCACCCCGGCGGTGGCGGCCGCGTTCTGATGAATACCCTGGCCTGTGAAACGTTAAAAGTACAGTTTAAAGGCGTCGCCGCCCATGCCGCCGGCGCCCCGGAGCTGGGCGTTAATGCCCTAGAGGCATTAATACAGTCCTTTAACGCCATCAACTCGCTCCGCCAGCACATAAGGTCGTCCGAGCGTATCAGCGGTATCATCACCGACGGCGGCGAGGCCGCCAATATCATTCCCGCCCATGCCGCCGCCGAGTTCATCGTCCGCGCGGAAAACGATACCCTCCTCGACGCCCTGAAAAAGAGGGTGATGGCCTGCTTCGCTGGCGCGGCCGGGGCTACCGGTGCTAAACTTAAATATAGCTGGGGCGAGCGTTATGCCACGATGATCAGCAACGTCGCCCTGGCCAAACTTTTTCATGAAAACATGCGGTCGCTGGGGCGCGCTATCGACCTGGGTGAAAACACGATGCTGTATTTCAGCACCGATGTCGGCAATGTCAGTCAGCTGGTGCCGGCCATCCAGCCAATGGTAACTATCGCCCCTCCCGGCGTCATGATCCATACCCCGCGGTTTGCTAAGGCCGCCGCCACATCGGATGCTTTAATCGCGATGCTGGATGCCGCCAAAGCCATGGCCATGACCGCCGTCGACCTCCTTTCCAATCCTGAAACACTTAAAAAAGTCAAAGAGGAGTTCCGTAGAACTATAAAGGGCGTTTAAGCGGGGCGTTGGCCCCTCTTCCATACTTCCCTCTCCCTTGATGGGAGAGGGTAGGGTGAGGGTGAAATAAGGGAGGCTTTTACAGAAAATTATGCTGACTTATTTGGGTATTGACGTCGGCGCAGTGACCACGAAATTCGCTGTGCTGGATGGATCGGCCAACCTGGTCGCCAGCCTCTACCTGCCCACCGGAGGTGAGCCGGTCGCCGCGGTGCAGGAAGGCCTCCGCCAGGTTGCCCGGCAGTTGCCACCTGACGTTGAGATTAAAGGTGTAGCCGCCACCGGCAGCGCCCGCTACCTCGCCGGGGCGGTCGTCGGCGCCGACCTCGTGAAGAACGAGATTACC
>JBFYTX010000200.1:0-4299 GCA_041300345.1 Dehalococcoidales bacterium
GGTTCATTACGTTATCAAGTTTTTGCACCGTCATTACATGCCTCCATTTGTATATTTGGTTTTTTACGTGCGGGGGCCGGTATTCTTGACCCAGGTCAGGTCTTCCCTGGCCCTTCCCCATCCGGCCGCGGCGGCGCCCTGCATAAAAGGGGCGGGGTGCTTCATCATCTCTTCCATGCGCTGCTTGTTCGCCTCTTCCTGTCTTTTCATGCCCTCGGCGGTGGTATAGTTAACCATCCGCCCGACGATGTTCCCCATCATCTTTTCCGGTTCCGGCATCGGCAGCACGTATAGCACGTCGTCCTCGATCCCCTTCTTGAAGATACGCGCCAGCTCAACGGGGTCGTGTCCAAAGGAGTAGTGATGGCGCATAAACTCGATGGTCTTTTCATTGATGTTATATCCGGTATTGGCCAGTTGTTTCGGCCTGGTAAATGATGATTCGCCGATGTTCGTCTTGATGCCGCCCGGGCACAGGCAGGAAACCCCGATGCCGTAGGGCTTGAGGGCGGTGTGGTAGCTGTCCATGAGGTTAATGACCGCGGCCTTAGCCGCCGAGTATGGCGCGCAGCCGGCCGTTCCCATCAGGCCTCCCATCGAAGCGGTCGTGCAGATATGCCCGCCCTTGCCGGCCTTGATCATCCTGGGTACGAATATCACCATGCCGTTAACGACCCCGCCGAGGTCGACGCCCATCACCCAGTCGTAGTCTTCAAACGTGGAAGCCTCCGCCGGCCCGAAGGCGTTAACGCCCGCGGTATTAAACAGCAGTTGCGGCGGGCTCCCGAACACCTTTTCCACTTCGTCGGCGGCTTCGGTATAAGCCTTGCGGTCGGTAATGTCCAGTTTGATGGCATGTATCTTGACTTTTTTTTCTTTGAAATATGCCTTAGCCTCGTCGAGGTGATCCTGGCGAATATCGGCGATGCAAATTCGGCAGCCCGCCTCCGAGAACACCTTGGCC
The DNA here is from genome assembly GCA_041300345.1 of Dehalococcoidales bacterium. Classification (GTDB taxonomy): domain Bacteria; phylum Chloroflexota; class Dehalococcoidia; order Dehalococcoidales; family RBG-16-60-22; genus JBFYTX01. The sequence goes on from JBFYTX010000200.1 coordinate 965, forward strand.
TGGCCAAGCCCGGCGCCGGAAGCTCCACCGGTGATAAACGCAACTTTACCGGTAAAATCCTTCATAGTACCTCCATTCTGTTCATGTATCGGTAATTATTTTTCTTTCTTCGGGGGAGGCGCACCGGGCTGCCGGGGCGCCTTTACCCACGTCAGGTCTTTCCTGGCAGCGCCCCACCCGGCTTCTGCTGCCCCGGTGTACGGGTTAGCCCCCTGCGGCATGCGCTGTCGCATTTCTTCCATCCGCTTGGCCATCATTCCCTCCTGGCGCTTCATGCCTTCAGGGGTAGTATAGTTGACCAGGCGCTCGAGAGTCATCCGTAGCATTCCTTCGGGGTCTGGAGACGGGATAACCAAAAACTGCTCGTCTTCAATTGCTTTTTTAAGCATCTTAGCAAGCTCCACGGGCTCGATGCCTACGGTCTGGTAGATATTGTGCTCGAAGGCCATGGTCTTTTCATCGGTGTTATACCCGGTATTGGCGAGTGCTTTAGGGCGGGTCAAGGCCGACTGGTCGATATTGGACTTGATGCCTCCAGGGCAGACACAGGTTACGCCGATCCCGTAGGGCTTAAGAGCCTGATAGTAGCATTCCATGAGCATGATTACTCCGGCCTTGGCTACGGAGTAAGGAGTACAGCCGGATGACGGCATGAAGCCTCCCATGGAAGCGACAGCGCAAATATAACCGCCTTTACCGGCTTTTATCATGCGCGGTAAAAACGTCACAATCCCGTTGATCACCCCGAACAAGTCGACGCCAATGACCCAGTCGAAATCCTCGAAAGTGGAAGCCTCGGCCGGGCCGAAGGCGTTAACGCCGGCGGTGTTAAATAACATATCCGGTGGGCTGCCGAAAACCTTTTCCACCTCGTCGGCGGCGGCGGCATAAGCTTTACGGTCGGTAATGTCCAGCTTGATGGTATGGACCTTAACCTTTTTTTCTTTGAAATACGCCTTCGCTTCGTCGAGGTGGTCCTGGCGGATGTCGGCGATGCAGACCCGGCAGCCGGCCTCCGAGAACACCTTGGCCTGGCCTAATCCGGCCCCGGAAGCGCCGCCCGTGATAAATAAAATCTTGTCTCTAAAATCTTTCATCGTTTCCTCCCGTTATATTGTTATATAGCGTAATATAAACCGCGGGATATTGCAAATCGGCTTTTAGTACTAGGAGTTGCGGTTAGAGTTAACTGCCCGCTTTCTTTTTCAGCTCGTACAGCTTGTTCAGGGCTTCCAGCGGCGTGAGACCGTCGAGGTCAAGTTTCTTAAGCTCTTCTTCCACCGGAGACTGACTCCCGAACAGGGGCACCTGCCGGACAGGTTCACGCCGTTTCTGAGATTTAGCCTGGCGGCCGTTGGCCTCAAGCTCGTCAAGCACCTCACGGGCGCGGTGTAATACCGACCGGGGCAGCCCCGCCAGCTGCGCCACGTGAATGCCGTAGCTCTTGTCCACACCACCCGGCACGATCTTATGGAGGAAAATCACCTTACCCGCCTCCTCGATGACAGCCACGTTGAAGTTCTTTACGCGCGGTAGGTAGCCGGCCAGGGCAACCATCTCGTGGTAGTGGGTGGCGAAGACGGTACGGGCGCCGAGCCCCTGGTAGTTATGGATATATTCGGCGACGGCCCGGGCGATGGAGAGGCCATCATAAGTAGAAGTTCCGCGCCCTATTTCATCGAGGATGAGTAGCGAACGCGGCGTAGCATTATTGAGGATATTGGCGGTCTCGACCATCTCCACCATGAAGGTCGATTGCCCGGCAACGAGGTCGTCACGGGCCCCGATGCGCGTAAAGATACGGTCGACGATGCCGATACGGGCCGACTCCGCCGGGACATAGCTGCCGATCTGCGCCAGCAGGACGATAAGGGCAACCTGCCGGAGATAGGTCGATTTTCCGGACATGTTCGGGCCGGTGAGAACGATAAGCTGGGCGTCGTCGCGGGAAAGACAGATATCGTTGGGGACGAAACTGCCGGCGGGGAGGTTCCTCTCGACCACGGGATGGCGGCCCTGTTTGATATCGATGACGTTGCCGTCGTCCAGCGAAGGGCGTACATAGTGATGATGAACAGCCATTTCCGCCAGGGCGGAAAAGACATCGAGGCGAGCGAGGTTGGCGGCCAAAGCCAGGACCTTTTCACTCCCGGCGGCGACCTGCCGGCAGACGCGGCGGAAAAGGTCGGTTTCCATCGCATCAATGCGGTCGCGGGCGTTCAGGATCAGGCTCTCGTATTCTTTCAGCTCCGGGGTGAAGAAACGCTCGCCGTTGACGAGGGTCTGCTTGCGGATGAAGTCGGGCGGGACCTGCTTGAGATTGGCGTTGGAGACCTCGATATAGTAGCCGAAGACGTTATTGAAGCCGACCTTCAGATTCTTGATGCCGGAGCGCTCGCGCTCCTTGCGCTCGAGGTCGGCGAGGTATTGACGGGCGCTGCCGGAAGACTGGCGCAGCTTATCGAGCTCTTCAGAGAAGCCCGGCCTGATGACACCGCCCTCGCCCAGCGCGGAGGAAGGGTCGTCGACGATAGATTGGGAGATGAGAGTAACGACGTCATCACAGGGTTTGAGGTCATCAACAATTGAAGCGATGGCATGACCAACCTCACCCCCTCTTATCCCACTCTCCGTTGACAGAGAGGGGGAAGACGCCCCTTCCCTACCCCGAGATTCTTCGCTGTGCTCAGAATGACAAAGAATATCTCTTAATCCGGGGACGGCTTCAAGGCTGCGGCGCAGGGCCACCAGTTCCCGTGGGATGGCGATCCCGCTGCGCACCCGGTTGATCAAACGCTCGAGGTCAGCGACGTTTTTCAAAGCTTCCATGACCCGGCGGCGGACGAGTGCCCCCTCGACAAACCAGTCGATAGCGTCGAGTCTCTGGTCCAGCGCCGCAGCGTCGAGCAAGGGCTGCCCGAGCCATCGCCAGAGGAGTCGACCGCCCATGGGGGTTTTAGTAGCATCAATCACAGAGAGCAGCGAACCTTCCGGTGAACCGGACTTCGTTCCCTGAAAAATTTCCAGGTTCCGCCGGGTCTGCTCGTCCAGGGCCATGAAGGTATCGGTGGAATACGTCGTTAGATGAGTAAGCTGGCCGAGGACGGTCTTCTGCGTTTCGCCGATATAGTGGATGATAGCCCCGGCAGCCCTGATGGCCAGGGGCTTGCCGGCGCAGCCGTAACCATCGAGGGTGGCCACGCCAAAGTGGTCGAGCAGGGCCTGCCGGGCAACCTCAGGGTCGAAGCGATAGGGGTCGAGGGGGGTAACGTGATCGACCAGACCCAGGGGAGACAGGTCGATTCCTTCGGGGGCGATGACTTCGGACGGGTTAA
>JBFYTX010000210.1:0-4670 GCA_041300345.1 Dehalococcoidales bacterium
AGGGAAAACTGTATTCGATGTCGGTACCGGCTAGAGCATAATGGGCCAGTTCCTCTTTTTTCTTATGATGCAGTTGCAAATGCTCTTTTTTAATCCCCAGTTGCTGATGCCATTTATAACGCTCGTTAAGCCAGTACTCAAACCATTTTTCTTGAGTGCCCGGCTTAATAAAATACTCGAACTCCATCAGCTCGAATTCCCGGGCGCGGAAAATGAAGTTGCCGGTGGTGATTTCGTTGCGGAAGGCCTTGCCCTGCTGCGCTATCCCGAAGGGTAAACGCTTCCGGCCGGTGCCCAGCGCGTTCTGGAAATTGACGAACATCCCCTGCGCCGTCTCCGGCCGCAGGTAAACTATGGCGGTGTCATCCTCCACCGGCCCCACGAAGGTCTTGAACATGGTATTGAACATGCGCTCCTCGGTCAACTCGCCGCCGCAGGAGGGACACATATTCCCCTTGAGGTCGTCCGCTTTCCAGCGCAGATGGCAGCTCTTGCATTCCACCAGCGGGTCGGAGAAGCTGGCCACGTGGCCGCTGGATTCCCAGACCTTCGGGTTCATCAATATGCTGGACTCAATGCCCAGCATATCGTCCCGTTCCTGGATGATGGTGCGCCACCAGGCTGTCTTGATATTGCGCAGCAGTTCCACGCCTATCGGCCCGAAGTCCCAGCAGCCGGAAAGCCCCCCGTAGATATCGCTGCTGGGGAAAATAAAGCCTCTCCGCTGGCACAGCGAGACGAGCTTTTCCATGGTGAGTTTTCCGGCTTTTTCTGACATTGGTTTCACTCCTGGCGTGATTTGGCGCGCAGGCGGCGGGCCTGTCGTGTGATTTTAAAAAAGAACACCCCCAGCACCCCGGCGCCCGCGGCCATGATGATGACGGCGACGATCCATAGCGGAATCAGCCTGATATCGTAGACATTGTAGAGGTAAAGTTCGAGCAAGGCGAAGGTGAGAATGGCCTGCGGCAGGCCGGCCATGTTGCCCATCACCGGCAGGAGCCGCTTCATGATCACATCGTCCCTCGGCCAGTAGCGCGCGCTCAGCAGTACCAGTCTGACCACCAGGTAGGCCAGCAGCGTGAAGATGACCTGCGGCGCCAGCAGCCAGGCTATTAACGCGCCTCGGCTCAGCCACCGGTCGGGCGCTCCGTCCCCGAAGTGATACGCTACCTGCCCCGGCAGCCGGCCGTAAAAGACCGCCGTCAGTATCAGCGAGATAACAAAAAGCGCCAGCGGCAGGACGATGTACGTCCACCGGAAGACTGGTTTCGACGCGGGGATTTCAGTATTGATGCCGGCACCTGCTTAAAGCTGTTTCCATTAAGATTATCAGCTTTATGGTTCAGGTGTCAAAACGGGCCGCTTTATCTGGGCGCGAAGAAACCCGCGCCCAGGTCGCCGCTGTTGCTGTAGCCCCGCTCCTCCCAGTAGCCTTTGTAGTTGATGTTGTCGGAGAGCTCGATCTCCGTGATCCACTTGATCCACTTGTAGCCCCACTTGCTCTCGGCCACCAGCTCGAAGGGATAGCCCCGCTCCGGCGGGAGGGTGACATCGTTCATCTTGTACGCCATCAGGATGTTGTTGTTCACGATGTACTCGATGGGGAACGAGGTCGTGTAGCCGTCGTAGGCGTGGAAGATTACCACCCTGGCTTCGGGCTTTGGCCCTGCTTTTTCCAGCATTTCCTTCAGGTTTACGCCTTCCCAGAGGAGCTTCACCGACCATCCTTCGACACAGTTGAGCTCGACCACTTTCTTGTAATTAGTAAACTCGTCGAGGACCTCGTCGTAGCTGTAGCTGGTGAGATTTTCCGCCAGGCCGGTGATCTTTAGCCGGTAGCTGGCGATGTCGACGTGCTGCGGGCCTTTGATCGAGTTTTCGCGGAAATCGTTGATCGATGAGAGGTCTTCGCCCTGGTATTCCCTGACCTCGACACCCGGCAGGATTCCGGTGTCGTTACGGCAGCCCCCGAAGCTGAAAATGCCGGCGATCAATGCGGCTGCTAGGACAATGTTTACGAAGATGTGTTTTTTGTTCACTTCAACCACCCCGATAAAACAGGCGTTCTATGTTTATTGTATCAGAGTGGGTTCCGTAGAAGTCAAGTCTGCATTTTGGTGCTTTTTGCATGTGGTTGTGTTTCCATACTCACCCCCTTTTGTTCCCCCTCTCAAACAGTGTGGTTATTTACAGTCGAGATATTTCTTGTTTGAAAGGGGGGAGAGAATTTGAGAGGGGGCGGAACCCCCTCTCTCTCTTACTCCCCTCTCTAGCCAGAAGAAAATTCTACTTGACCAATGCCAAAGGCTGGAGAGGGGATACAGGGGTGAGGATAGTAAGAAAACCAGGAGCAAACAAAATTTTGGTAGTGATACAAAGGCAGCAGGCGCTGCCTTTCCCGTTACGAGGCGCAGGTGCCGCAGTTGCCGGAGCTGCAGCCGGAGCAGGAGCCGCCCGTGCCGGCGACCCTCTGCGGCACGCCGCTGGCGGAGGTGCTGAAACAGGCGAAGCTGGACATCTTGCGCCGCGCCGTTTTATGACAGTGCGGGCATTCGGCCGCCTTATCCGACTGGCTTAGCGGGCGCATTTGCTCGAACTTGGTTTTGCATTCCGGGCAGATGTATTCATAGATCGGCATGATAGTTCTCCATCTATAGTTTAACCTGTTGCCATTCTATTTTCAAGTTGGAGGTGCTTATCCTCGTCATTGCGAGCGTAGCGAAGCAATCCATTACCCCACCCTTATAATTACCATCCCGGCGTAAGTCGGGATCCAGGTCGTTACCTTCTCTCCCCTTGTGGGAGAGATAAGAGTGAGGGGTGTACCCCGGTTTTAGTAAACGTCCGAGTCCTTTGTCAGGAAGGAGTGCGTCACCGAGAGGGGCATCAGCCCCTCTCAAATTTTCCTTCCCCCTCTCCGTCGACGGAGAGGGGGACAAAGGGGGTGAGGTAAATCCTCTTTATCTTCTCCCCCTTCCCCTGTATACTATTTACTGCCGACTGTTCACTGTTAACTGTAAACTCATGATGCTGAAAAAACTTGATATCAAGACCCGCTCCCGTGTAGAGTTCAGGGACGTTACCGCCCTGATACAGGACGTCGTGGCGCAGAGCGGCGTCCGGGACGGCCTCTGTCACGTCTTTGTGCCCCACACCACCGCCGGCCTATTGGTCAATGAGCACGCCGACCCTGCGGTCGTGGCGGATATCGCCGCTCAGCTGGACTCGATGATTCCTCAGCATAAAAACTACCGTCACACCGAGGGCAACTCGCCGGCACATATCAAGGCGTCATTGATGGGGGATTCGCGGACTTTCTTCGTAGAGAACGGTAATTTGGTGCTCGGCACCTGGCAGGGCATTTTCTTCGCCGAGTTCGATGGCCCCCGCAGCCGCAGCCTCATGGTCAAGATAACCCCGGACCGTTCCTGACGGTTGAGCTTAGCCGAACATCAACCGGTAGGCCACGACGTCGACAAGCCCCTGCAGGTAGGCCACCAGGTCTCTGAGTATAGCAATACTCGTAGCATTGGTAGCATTGGTAGTATTGGTAGTATTGGTAATATTGGTAGTTCTGGTAGTCATCGTATCCCCCTCTTGGCCGCCGGCGCCGTGAGCTCCAGCCGCTCCCGGAAGTCGGACTCCCGCAGCAGTATCCGGTAAAGGCCGCAGTAGCGGCACCGGCAGTATTTCCCGTGCAGGAGATAAAGTCCCTTGCGCCCGCAGTGCGGGCAGTAGCTGAATTCCTGTATCGTCCTGGCCCGGCTGGTTTTCCCCCCGGTCTTTTCCATGCCCCTCTTCTCTCCGGTGCAACGTGCCTCTAGTTTATCAAGTGTATCTTGCATGGCAATCACAAACAATAGCTCAAACGTCACAGGTACGTCACAAATAAAAGGAGAAACAAACAGGACAGGCGGAAACTAGGCCGATTGCCCGGTGCGGTTCTTGATGAAGAAGATCATCGGGATCGACATCGCCGCCAGCGCCGCCCAGAAGAAGAACGGGTAGCCCGGGTCGATCTTGGCCAGGCTGTTGCCGATGGGCGGCGCCAGGAATGCCCCTGCCATCGATATCGTGTTGGCCAGCCCGGTCGCGGTGCCGCCGTAGGTGCTGCCTACTCCCTTGATCTCGAAGATGATCACGTTGAACAGGGCCGCCCCGCCGCTCCGCAGGAAAGCGCAGGCGATGACCAGCGCCCATATCCCCCGGTCGTTCGCCAGCGGTATCAGTGCCAGCGTCACCGCGACTGATACCACGGAGATGAACATGATGGTCTTGCGCGAGCCTATTTTATCGGATAAGAGCACCATCGGGATGACCCCGATGGCGTTGACCCCGCTGAAGACGGTGATGACGCTGTCGGCGGCGGTCTCCGTCCAGCCGATGTCCCTGAGGTAGTAAGGCAGGTAGCCGATGAGCCCCATGCTGGCCCCCCAGAGGAACGTGGTCATCAGCCCGATGATCCAGACCTCCTTCATCCGCGCCACCTTGGACAGCGCCTCTTTGAACGGCACTTTAACGGCGATGGTCCGCGGCAGCTCGGTGGCGTCGGGCTCGCGGGTGGTCAGCCAGAGGAAGCCCAGCAGCACGCAGGGCGCCCCGAAGAACACCAGTACCCATCTCCAGCTGCCCAGCAGCGGCGAAAGCGTCGTGGCGCTGAACATGGT
>JBFYTX010000235.1:0-2778 GCA_041300345.1 Dehalococcoidales bacterium
GCCTCAACCCGGGCAATATTGGAGAAGCCGATAAGGTGAAGAAAGTAGCCCTGGCGGCTAAAGAGAGGGGAGTGCCCATCCGCATCGGCGTCAACGCGGGCTCTCTGCCTGAAACCTCCGATAACAAGCTGAGCGTCCCGGAGCGCATGGTTGCGGCCGCTCTAGAGCAGGTTAAGTTGCTGGAAAGCCTCGATTACGATCTCATTAAAGTCTCCCTCAAGGCCTTTGACGTCCTCACCACCATCGCCGCCTATCAGTCCATCGCCGATAAAATCCCTTATCCGTTACACATTGGTATCACCGAGGCCGGCACGCCCCGTTCCGGCGTCATCCGCAGCGCGGTAGGTATCGGCGCTTTGCTCTGGCTGGGTATCGGCGATACTATCCGTGTCTCTTTAACCGCCCCTCCCCGCGAAGAAGTTGCCGCCGCCTGGGAGATTTTGAAAAGCCTCGACCTCCGCCGCCGCGGGCCTGTCCTCGTTAGCTGCCCCACCTGTGGTCGTGCCGAGGCGGACGTGGTAAAATTGGCACAACAGGTCGATCGCCGGCTCTTGAAGATCGATAAACCCATTAAAGTTGCCGTGATGGGCTGCGTGGTCAACGGCCCCGGTGAGGCTAAAGACGCCGACGTCGGTATCGCCTGCGGCAAAGGCAAGGGCATTATCTTTAAACATGGTGAAAAAGTGGCAGTGGTGGACGAAAAGGACTTTTTATCCGCGTTAATGAGAGAGGTGGAGGGGCTATAAGAAAGGGGCGTTTAAGAGGGGCGTCGCCCCTCTTCTTTAACTTCCCCCTCTCCGCTCGCCCTGAACTTGTCGAAGGGTCAAGGAGAGGGGGACACAGGGGGTGAGGTAGATATATGAATAAGAAAATTTTACTCACGTTAATCGCATTTTTATTATTGCTCTCAACCATCTTTACCGGTTGTCAGTCTAGTACCGGCGTCTCCCAGGCCGACTACGACCTGGTAATGAATCAGCTAACCGAAGCTCAAAGTAATCTCGCCGCCCTGAAACTGTCTAAATCCGATGTCGATTTCCAGCTCGCGGACGCCCAGGCTGAGGTCGCCTCTCTCGAAGCCCAACTAATCACCCTTCAGGCCCAGTATGACCTTACCGGCGCTACCCCCGCCGAGACCGCAGCCAAAATAGTCAGCTATTACCGTGAGACCCATGTTTACAGCAGCGATGACCTCTTCGTCTGTTCGGACATGGCCGCGGAGGTATGGAACATGCTCAAGGCCGCCGGTATCGACTCTCTTGTCGTTGTGGGTAGGATTGATGCTTCCATAAGTGATATTCTCGATTCCAACCACGCCTGGGTCCTCGCCGAGGTTGGTTCGGGTCAATACCTGGCTCTGGAGACTACCGGCGGCTTTACCGTTTCCGCGGCCGAAAATCCTTTGTATTATCACGGCTGGTCCTTCGACAGTACTGCTGGCCTTGAAAACTATCACGATTATACTGTGGAATACAATCTCCGCGTCGGTTTCCGCAACCTGCTGGCTAATGAATATAATAGCTCCACTAACCCGGCTGTCCGTGATAAACTTCACGAGCTTATGACTGACCAGGAGTCCATTTTGACTGGCCTGATGGCGCAGATCAACGGCTTGGCGGATGTCATCTGATATTAACTTTTAAGGAGATAAGTGTGCGCGTTTCTCAGTTGTTTGGTAAGACGTTAAGAGAGGTCCCCGCCGAGGCCGATACCGTCAGTCACCGCCTGCTGCTGCGTTCGGGCATGGTCAACCAGCTCGCGGCTGGCATCTATTCCTACCTGCCGCTGGGCTGGCGGGTATTTCGTAAAATAGAGGACATCATCCGCGACGAGATGGATAAGGCCGGCGGGCAGGAAGTGCACCTGCCGATCCTCCAGCCCAACGAGCTCTGGCAGGCCTCCGGCCGTGACCTTTCCATGAAAGACGTTCTATTCCACCTGTTCGACCGCCGCGAGCGCAAGCTGACCCTTGGCCCCACCCACGAGGAGGTCATTACTTCGCTGGCTGCCCGCTATGTGCAGAGTTACCGCGACCTCCCCCTCTTGCTCTACCAGATCCAGACCAAGTTCCGTGATGAGCCGCGGCCCCGCGGCGGGCTGATCCGTGTGCGCGAGTTCCACATGAAGGACCTCTACAGCTTTGATATCGACGATGCCGGCCTGGACGTCAGCTATCAGAAGATGGCCGTCGCCTACGGGAATATTTTCCGCCGCTGCGGCCTGCCGGTGATACTGGTGGATGCCGACAGCGGCGCTATCGGCGGCAAGGACTCCCGCGAGTTCATGGCTGTGGCCGAGAGCGGCGAAGACGAGATTATTCATTGTGACGCCTGCCGTTATGCCGCCAACGCCGAGAAAGCCGTCGGCGCTAAGGCCAAGTTCGAAGGCGGCGCCCTTCTGCCTGTTGAGGAAGTGGCTACGCCCGGTGCCGGTTCTATCGAAGAAGTCGCCCGCTTCCTCAAAGTGCCTGCTTCAAGCACGTTAAAGGCCGTCTTTTATGTTGCCGACGGGCAGATGGTCTTTGCCGTCATCCGCGGCGACCTCTCGGTTAATGAGACCAAGCTGAAGAACCGGTTGCATACGTCCGACTTCCGCCTCGCCTCTGAGTCCGAGGTCGTCGCCGCCGGCCTCGTCGCCGGCGCTGCCTCGCCCGTTGGCCTGAAAGGCATTAAGGTCGTCGCCGACGACTCCCTGACGTCGGGCTCCAACTTCGTCGCCGGCGGCAATAAGCCCGGCCTCCACCTGAAGAACGTTAATTTCCCCCGTGATTTCACTGCC
>JBFYTX010000001.1:0-8566 GCA_041300345.1 Dehalococcoidales bacterium
GGAGCGCACGATGGAGTCCGACCCCACTACCACATTCCCGCGTAATGAAACGCCGGTTTCGATGGTGCCGCCCAGGCTGACCCCGATGTTCTTCAGCACGGCGTCGTTGAGGCTGATGATATCCCACGGATAGACCACGTCCAGCCAGGTGCCGCCGGTCTCGCAGGCGGTAATAGGCTGGTCGGCGGCCAGCATGTTGTTCAGCGCATCCGGGATGTCCAGCACATCTTCCATAAACTTGAAGACGTCCTTGGTAAAGGCGTAGATGCCGGTATTTACCAGGTTACTCTTCGCTTCCGCCGGCTTTTCCGCGATGTCCCGCACTTCGCCGCCCTCGATATTCACCACCCCGTACCGGACGGGATTATCGACCCTCTTTACCAGCAGGGCCGAGGGCTTTACCTGGACGAACCCGGCGATGGTCGGCGCCTCGATGAGGTTGTCGCCGGAAAGGACGAGAAACTCATCGTCGACACAATCCCTGGCCTGTAACAGGGCATGGGCGGTGCCCAGCTGCGGCTCCTGGGTGACATACTTGATATTAACGCCGTATCGCTCGCCGGAGCCGAAGTAGTCGTAGACCTGCTCCTTGCGGTAGCCGACCGTGAGTACGATGTTGCGGATGCCGTTCTGCGCCAGGGCTTCGATGATGTACTGCAATATCGGCTTGTCCGCGATGGAAAGCATCGCCTTGGGCCGGTTAAGGGTGAACGGGCGGAGGCGCTGTCCCTCGCCCGCTGCCAGGATCACTGCCTGTTTCATATGTCACCTCTAAAATAGCTTGGAGTCCGGAACGATTATCCCCTTCACCACCACCCCCGGCCCGATGAAAGTATTGTTGCCGATCATGGTGCCGACGTTAATCGACGTATTTATACCGGTTTCCACATGATCGCCGACGATCGCCCCGAGCTTGCGCCGCCCGGTATCGAGGCCGGCAACTTTAACGTTTTCCTTGTCCAGCCGCAGGTTGGCGATCTTGGTGCCGGCCCCGAAGTTACAGCCCGTGCCGATAACGCTGTCGCCGACGTAGTTCAGATGCGGGAAATGGGTGCCGTTCATGATGATCGAGTTTTTCACTTCCACGGCCGCCCCGATGTGGCAGCCGTTGCCGATGGCCGTAAAAGGCCGTATATAGCAGTTCGGGCCGATGCGGCAGTCCTCCCCGATAATGACCGGCCCCTCGATGTAAGACCCGGACCTGACGACCGTATTCCTGCCGATGACGACCGCCCCTTTTAGCGTAACGTTTTTCTCCACCTCGCCCAGGTTCTCCGCCTTGAGGCCGGCCAGCGCGTTCTCGTTGGCTTCCAGCAGGTCCCAGGGATAGCTGAGGTCGAGCCACGACTCCAGCTGGTGAAAGTATAATCCGGAACTCGTTTTCATTAATATTTTTAAAGTATCGGTTATTTCATACTCGCCGCGGGGCGATTTCTCCGTTCGTGACACGGCCTCGAACACCTCCGGAGTGAACAGGTACAGGCCGGCGTTGGCGATCAGCGTGGGCGGCTGTTCCGTTTTTTCATAAATGTTAACGACTTTCCTTCCGGAAACCTCCACCATCCCCAGGCCGACCGGGTCTTTAACCTCGATGACGCTCATGGTATTGCTGCTGTTTTCCATCAGTTTCCCGATGTCTTTGCGGTCGACGATGACATCGCCGTTGATGACCAGGAAGACGTCATCCACCATGCCGCTTACCATCCCGATGGCGTCCGCCGTGCCCAGCTGCTTCCGCTGTTCGGTATAGGCGATATTCACCCCCCATTTTTCCCCTTTGCCGAAATAGCTCCTCACCTGCTCGTCGCAGTAGCCGACAATGAAAATAAAATCGGTAACGCCGGCCGCTTTTACCTCGCCGAGCAAGTGCTCTAATATGGGCTTGTTAGCGATGGGCAGCATTACCTTGGGCCGGTTGCCGGTGAGCGGACGCATCCGGTTACCTTCGCCGGCGGCTAAAATCACTGCTTTCAACTTTTTCTCTCCGTGTTTATTATTGACCTTTCTACGGTCCTGAGTCCTTCATCATAAAGTTGTTGCACCCTGGCCTCGGTCCGCGCCTCGGCCGTCAGCCTTATTTTAGGCTCGGTGCCGGAAGGGCGCACCAGCAGCCAGCCGTCCGTAAAATCAAGTTTAAATCCGTCGGTATTGGTAATCGCTTTCGGCTTCAGGGCTTTCAGCCCCGAGTCCAGTCTGGCTTTATCCAGACCGTCGCTGCCGACGCTGCCGCGCCGTAAAGGATAGACCGGCACGGCGTCCACCAGCTCCGAAAGCCGGTATTGGGACGCGATAGACGCCACCAGGGCGGCGGCGTAAATGCCGTCGGGGCAGAGCGATATCTCCGGGAAAATCCACGCGCCGGAGGTCTCCCCGCCGAAATCCCCGCCCTTTTTAAGCTCCTCGGACACCCAGGTGTCCCCTATCCTCGTCCGCCGGACTTTGAAGCCCAGCGTCTCCACGGCCATGGAGGCGTCCAGCGTCGTCACGACGTCCTTGGCCCCCACCGCCCGCGCCAGCACTGCCAGTAACTTATCGCCGGTAATATACCGGCCTTTCTCATCGACCGCCATCATGCGGTCGGCGTCACCGTCATGGGCAATGCCTGCGGCCGCGCCGGACTCCTTCACCAGGCGGCACAGTTCCGATAAATTCTCTCCATTCGGCTCGATGCCGCGGGGGAAAAACCCGGTAGGATGGCAGTACAGGGGTATCACCTCGGCGCCGAGCTTTTCCAGCAGGAAGGGCGTCACCTCGGAGGCGGCCCCGCCGCCGGCGTCCACCACTACCTTGACCTTCAAACCCTGTTTAAAACCGGAGGCGATGGCTTCGATGTGGCGTATTTCGGCGCTGTCGTACCGCCCGCTTGTTTTGATATTATCCCACCGGACCGTCTCGAAAGGATTCCCTTTTATGGCTTTTTCTACCTGCGCCTGCTGGTCCGGGCCGAACGACGAGCCGTCCGGGTTCAGCAGTTTCAGTCCGTTATACTCGGGGGGATTATGAGAGGCAGTGATCATCATGCCGGCGTCAAACTCGCGGGTGACGTAGGCGAGGGTCGGCGTGGGGATAACACCGGCGTCCTGGCAGCGCGCTCCCGCCGCCAGCAGGCCGGCGATAACACCGTGCTTCATGGCATCGCCGGAAGTCCGCGTGTCCCGGCCGGTCACCACGTTCTTGTATTGAGCGCCGACCGCCAGCCCGGCTCGGAACGCCAGGGCGAGCAGGTCTTTATCGAACACGGCGCGTATGCCGGAAGAACCGAAAAGTCCCATAACACCATCATTCTACTACTACGGGGACAAATGTCAACCAAGCTAACCCTGATATTTTCGCCTCTACTTCAATGATATCGTATACTCTTTCGCGGTACAAAACGGGTCTCTACGCCTTTCACACGCCTGGCTGGATGTCCGTATGGTAGATAGTCTCAAGACTTCCGCCTCATTGAATACCGGATAAAGCCATAATATAATTACCAGGAGGGTATATTGATGATCGAACCGGATGAAGGTAACGAAAATGTCGACAGCACCTTCGACGAGCTCCTGCCGGCGGAGATGGCCTCCAAAGCGCAGAACATCGGCATCAAGAAGGCCCACCTCGATTTCCTCAGCACCATGGCACTGGCCGTCCTCGCCGGCGCTTTCATCGCCCTGGGCTGCATCTTCTTCACCGTCTCTCAGACGGGTCTGAATGTCTCTTGGGGGATAGGACGCGTTGTCGGGGGCCTGACCTTCAGTCTCGGCCTGGTCCTGATCATCATCGGGGGCGCCGAGCTGTTCACCGGCAACAATCTGATCATCATGGCCTGGGCCAGCCGCAAGCTCTCGACTCTCCGCGTGCTGCGCAACTGGGGCATCGTTTACATCGGCAACCTGCTCGGCGCTATCGCTACGGCGCTGTTCGTTTTCTGGGGCCAGCACTATGAAATGGACAAAGGGGCAGTCGGCCTGACCGCTTTGAATGTAGGCCTCGATAAAGTCGGCCTGGACTTCACCCAGGCGATCATCCTGGGGATACTCTGTAATGCCATGGTCTGCATGGCGGTCTGGCTGACCTACAGCGCCCGCACCACGTTCGGCAGGATCGCCGCCATCATCTTCCCCATCAGCGGCTTCGTCGCCGCCGGCTTCGAGCACTGCGTGGCGAACATGTACTTCATACCTTTCGCCATCTTCATCAAAGGCGGCGCTTCGGACGCCTTCTGGCAGGTTATCGGGACGACCGCCGCCAGCTATGATAACCTCACCTGGGGTAATTTTTTCGTGAACAACCTGATACCGGTGACCATCGGCAACATCATCGGTGGCGTGGTCTTCGTCGCCCTGGTCTACTGGGTGATCTACCTGCGCAACCGGCAGAGGTTAAGCAGCTAGCACTTAGCGGCCTTAGCGCCCAGGTACTTTCCCACCAGGTCCATGGCGCAGTACTGACCGCACATGCTGCAGGCTGAGCCCGTCGAAGCCCGCTGGCCATGGACACGGCGGACTTTTTCCGGGTCCAGCGCCAGCCTGGCCTGCTCCTCCCAGTCGAGGCGTTTCCGCGCCATTGCCATCTGCCGGTCTCTGTCTCCGGCGCCCCGGACGCCTTTGACGATGTCCGCGGCGTGGGCGGCGATGCGCGAGGCGATGACCCCTTCCCACACGTCATCGACATCGGGGATGGCCAGGTGCTCTGATGGCGTCACATAGCAAAGGAAATCGGCGCCGTGCATTGCGGCGATGGCCCCGCCGATGGCACCGGTGATATGGTCGTAGCCGGCAGCGATGTCTGTCACCAACGGGCCCAGCACGTAGAACGGGGCGCCCTTGCAGAGGGCCTTTTGCAGGCGGACGTTGGTCTCGATCTGGTCGAGCGGTATGTGCCCCGGCCCCTCCACCATCACCTGGACGCCGGCGTCCTGCGCCCGCTGCACCAGCTCTCCTAACGTGATCAACTCCTGCACCTGGGTGCGGTCGGTGGCATCGGCCAGGGAGCCGGGCCGCATGCCGTCGCCGAGGCTCAGCGTAACGTCATATTCGAGGGCGATCTCCAATCGACGGTCGAAGTATTCGTAGAGCGGGTTCTCCTTATCGTTATGCAGCATCCAGCCGACCGTGAAGGCGCCGCCGCGGGAGACGATATCCGTCACCCTCCCCTGTTTTTTCAGCCGGTCGATGGCCGCCATGGTGACGCCGCAGTGCACGGTGATGAAATCAACGCCGTCGCGGGCGTTGTCCGCAACCGCCTGAAAAACATCATCAACGCTCATTTTTACAATGGCGCCGTGCTTCTCGATGGCCCCGATGCCCGCCTGGTAGATGGGCACCGTGCCGATAGGCCGGTTGCTGGCGGCGAGAACCGCCCGCCGCACCGCCGGAATGTCACCGCCGGTGCTCAGGTCCATGACCGTGTCCGCGCCGGCGTTAAGCGCTGCCCGCAGTTTCTCCATCTCCGTAGCGATATTTCCAAAGTCGGAAGAAGTGCCGATATTAGCGTTGACCTTGGTCGAGAGACCCTCGCCGATGCCGCAGGGAATAAGGCCGGTATGACGGACATTGGCCGGGATAACTATCGTCCCCGCCGCCACGCGCTGTCTGATCAGATCAATCTCGAGCCCCTCGGTATTAGCTATAGATTCCATTTGCGGCGAGATATTACCCTTCCTGGCTATTTTAAGCTGTGTCATGGCAACCACCCCCTTTAAAAACAATAAAACCAGAGGCTGAAAGTCCCCTGGTCTTAAGTAAGGCCGCTTCCCTACGCTCGGATTACCGAGTTCAGGTTCAAGGGTCCCCCGATATTATCGGGGATCTCAGCCCGGAGCACCCCTAGCGGTATATTATATAGAAATTATAGAGGTCAAAGCCGGGAAATGTCAAACGCTTTTCATAATAGTGAACGAATCGATTGAATTGAAAAAATCATAAGCGTATAATGGCAATACTTTAATATGAATACAGGCAAGAGGAGGTGTTTTTCCAGAAGGAAATGATAATTTTAACGCTGAACAGTTTTTCTCATGATAAGTAAATATTAAAGGAGTATTGAAATGTCAAAAGTACTGATCCTGTGGGAGTCGAACCTTAATATTTTACCCATCGATCCAGCAGAGCAAGCGGCCATCTTCGGCAGACTAGCCGGGATAACGAAGAAAGCCCTGGACTCGGGCAAGGTAAAGGACTGGGGAATATTCCCCGGAGGCCACGCTGGTTACTCGATAGCCGATGAGTCATCAAGCGAGACCCTCACCCGCGCCTTGCAGTTCTCGCCCTATATCAAGCTTACCGTACAACCGGTGCTGTCCTTGCCTGAAGTAATGAAAGTTATGCAATCCATGCCGAAATAAATTCCCAAAATATAAAATATGGTTCTTTTTGCTTATGGTTGTCGGCCTGGTACATTGAGAGGTCATCACAGATATTTATGGCCGGAGAGGGGAGTGTACGAGAGAGGGGGGCAAAGCCCCCTCTTAAATATTCTCCCCCTTTCAAACAAGAAAAATTTCGAGTATAAATAATAAGACTGTTTGAGAGGGGGATTAAGGGGGTGAGTATCAACAATCAACCAAAGACAAACAGAACCGATCTAATCATCTTTAAAAGGCAGCGTCCACCTAGAGCCGGAGTTGTTCAGGAAAAACCGCTCCCCGAACTCCTGCGCCAGGTAGGCTGACGCCTCGAAACCCGTGCAGTGCGAGACCCCTAGGTACTGCACGCCCATCTCCTTCAGGTCGGCCGCCGTCTTTACCCGGCGTTCCAGCCCGGCGTTGAGGAGGTGCGTCCCGCCGATGGCCGCGTAGATCAGTTCCTTGCCGGTGAGTTTTTGCGCTTGCTTCAGGGTGTTGATGATACCGTGGTGGGCGCAGCCCAAAATAACCACCAGGCCGTACTCAGTATCAATCACCAAGGCAAGGTCGTCCTTAAGCTCGTCGGGCAGCATCTCCCCG
Source organism: Dehalococcoidales bacterium (assembly GCA_041300345.1). Taxonomy (GTDB): domain Bacteria; phylum Chloroflexota; class Dehalococcoidia; order Dehalococcoidales; family RBG-16-60-22; genus JBFYTX01. The sequence continues at coordinate 6,929 of JBFYTX010000001.1, forward strand.
GTCTCTTTGTCGAACAGGCCCGTATCGATTGCCTCGTAGTCGGTGAGCATGGGTATCTCGCCGGTGGTCAGGAAGCGGTTGGTGAGATAGACCGGCTCTTTGGTAAGGTGGAAACGCGCCCCCAGGTTTTCCAGCAGCTCGCGGCGGAAGGGCAGTCCGGCGTACTGCTCGCGGCCCCGGCCGCGCCGGCCGTACTTGGCCGCCCAGATGTCCGGGTGGGCGATCACCTCTATCTCTTTCTTCATCCTCGTCAGCACCTCGCGTAGTCCGCCGGTATGGTCGTGGTGGCCGTGGCTGAGCACGATTTTATCGATGGTCGCCAGGTCGATGTCGAACAGTCCGGCATTATGTACCGCGGCCGTACCCATGCCCGTATCGAACAGCACTTTTACCCCGTCCGTCTCTACGAGCATGCTGAGACCCCACTCTGCCAGGTAGCCCGGCTCGGCGGTGTTCTCCGCCAGCGTGGTGATCTTGATATCCATAATGACTCCTTCTAGATTATACATTATTTCGGTACCATTGGCATTTGGTTGACTATTAAAGCTCACCCCCTTCGTCCCCCTCTCAAACGGGTTGATTGTTTTATCGGATTAGTCCTTGTTTGAGAGGGGGCGAAGCCCCCTCTCTTGTACACTCCCCTCTCCAGCCAGAAGAGAATTCGGCCTGAACGATGTTACAGGCTGGAGAGGGGTGAGGGGTGAGGTTAGAATGAACAACCAAGAGCAAACAGAACCCTTTTTTAACATTTATTTAAAACGGGGCGATCAGCAATCGTAATGCCACGACGGCCAGCCCAATCGCCAGCAGCCGCACGATGAGACTGGCTTTAACCTTCTGTGACAGCCGCGCGCCGAACTGCGCCCCGATGACAGCCCCGGCGGAAAGCACCGCCACCCTGCCGATATCGCCGGTATATGTCCCGGCCACAATATGGGTGATAATCGCCGCCAGGGTGCTGATGGCCACCACAAAATGGGAAGTGGCGGTAGCGATATGGACCGGGAAATAAAGGATCTGTGTCATGGCGGGGACATGGATGATGCCGCCGCCGATGCCGAGCAGTCCCGCTATCACACCCACGAAAGACGCGATGGTCATCCCGGCAAGCAGATTATAGGAATATTTATAGTTGTTGTTTTGCCCGTCGGTAATATCCCGGCTCACCTGCCATTTTAACCCGCTGCTCGCTGATATTTTTCTTTCGGGGCGCAGCACCAGGTATGCCGAAACAACCAGAAGAAGCGAGCCGAAAATATATTGAAAAACGCCGCGATTTAATAAATCGATAACGTAGGCGCCGACGATTGCCCCCGGCACTGCCACCGTGGAAAACAAAAGCCCCGACCGGTAGTCGATGCGTTTCATACGCCCGTAGGCGATGGAGCCGGACAGGGCGTTAAAAAAAGCCACCGTCAGGGTGATGCTGGTAATGGTGGCCGGCGTCTCCTCCGGGTAGAGGAAAAGCAGGATAGGCACCAGCAGAAACCCACCGGCGACGCCGATAAGCGTGCCGAAAGCCCCGATAAACAGGCCGATGGCGGCCAACAAGACCCAGATAATAGGAGCGACCTCCTTACCTGCTACTTCATTCTATTTTGTTGCGGAGTCGACGATAGTAAGTCTCGCCGGCATAAA
>JBFYTX010000005.1:0-2695 GCA_041300345.1 Dehalococcoidales bacterium
ATAACAGCTACGAAATTCCGCAAATTAGCTACAAACTGAAAATAAAAAAACAAAAAACGAATCCTTAAAACTGTATACTGTAAACTCGTTATGCTATACTCTGGCAGTATCGTAAATAGATTGGAGACTTCTGGTGAAAAGAATCGACGGCCGTGCTTTCGACGAGCTTCGCCCCGTTAACATTATCCCCGGCTACCAGGCCTTCGCCGAGGGCTCGGCCCTGATCAAGCTGGGCAAGACCCACGTCCTCTGCTCGGTCAGTGTCGAAGAGCGCGTGCCGCCCTTTTTAAAGGGTAGCGGTACCGGCTGGATTACCGCCGAGTACGCCATGCTCCCCCGCGCCACCGTCACCCGCTCCCAGCGCGATTCCGTTTCCGGCCACGTCGGCGGCCGTAACCAGGAGATCCAGCGCCTCATCGGTCGCTCTTTGCGGGCCTCGGCCGACCTCTCGGCTTTAGGCGAGCGGACCCTTATCGTCGACTGCGATGTCCTCCAGGCCGACGGCGGCACCCGGACCGCCGCCATTACCGGCTCCTATATCGCCCTGCACCAGGCTATGGATAAGCTGCAAAACATGGGTATCATCTCGTCCGTTCCTCTGAGATGCGCCGTGGCCGCTACCAGTGTCGGTATCGTTAACGGCTACATGATGGTTGATCTCTGTTATGATGAGGACTCCCGCGCCGCTGTCGACTTTAATGTCGTCATGACTTCCAAAGGTGAGTTCGTCGAGCTGCAGGGCACCGCCGAGGGTAAGCCCTTTTCCCGCCAGTCCATCGACGATTTGCTATCCATAGCTGAAAAAGCCATCCGCCAGATTTTCCAGGCCCAGCAGGATGTCTTGAAAACAAAGACCTAAACTGTCATTCGTGTCGCCGGCGGGAATCCAGTCATCATTTCCCTTCTCTCGGTGGTTATCTTTTCCCACCCCTGCCGCCCTGTACTATCTTCTATACTAGGGGAGTGCGTAGCGAGAGGGGGCGAAGCCCCCTCTCAAATAATCTTCCCCTCTCCAAACAACTGAAGACAGGTTTGAACTATCTTGTGGTTTGGAGAGGGGATACAGGGGTGAGGTATTTTTCGCTATAAAAAAAGGCTTTTTCGCCTACGCCCTTACCTGCCCGCTTCCGTAAATAATCCACTTGTACGTCGTCAGCTCTTTCAGCCCCATCGGTCCCCGCGCGTGCAGCCTCTGCGTGCTTATTCCCACTTCCGCCCCCAGCCCGAACTGCCCCCCGTCATTGAACCGCGTGCTCGCGTTGACGAAGACGCAGGCGGCGTCCACCTCGTTCAGGAACCGCATCGCAGTGGGATAGTCCTCGGTGATGATGGCCTCGGAATGCCCCGAGCCGTATTTCTCGATGTGCTCCAACGCCCCCTCCAGTGAATCGACCACCTTTATGGCCGCAATCAACGCCAGGAACTCTTTACCCCAGTCTGCCTCCACCGCCTTCACCAGCTTGAGCGACTTGTCTCCCTTGAGGATGGCCATCGACTTCTCGTCGCAGTGAAGCTCCACCTTTGCTTTATTGAGATCGGCCGCCATCCTGGGCAGGTATTCTTTCGCGATGTCCTGATGTACCAGCACCGAGTCCAGGGCGTTGCAGACCGACGGCCTTTGCACCTTGGCGTTATAGACGATGTCCACCGCCATTTGAATGTCGGCGCTTTTATCAACGTACGTATGGCACACCCCGATGCCCCCCGTGACCACTGGCATTCTGGCGTTCTCTTTGACCGTCTTTACCAGACCTGCCCCGCCCCTCGGCACCAGCAGGTCGATGACGTCGTTCATCTTGAGCATTTCGTCCACCAGCGCGTGGTCGGTGTTATCGACGAACTGCACGCAGCCGTCCGGCATCCCGGCCTTTTTACAGGCGTCCTGTATGACTTTGACAATGGCCGTGTTCGAGTTGATCGTTTCCTTGCCGCCCCGGAGTATCACCGCGTTGCCTGATTTCAGGCAGAGGCACGCGATGTCCACCGTGACGTTCGGCCGGCTCTCGTAGATAACCCCGATTACCCCTATGGGTACTCGCTTCTTCCCGATTTGCAGCCCGTTGGGCATGGTGCGCATATCGAATATCTCGCCCACCGAGTCCGGCAGGGTGGCCACGGCTCTAGTGTCCGCCGCTATCCCCTCGAGCCTTTTTTCGTTAAGCAGCAGCCTGTCGAGCAGCGCTTCACCCATGCCACCGGTCCTGGCAGCGTCACAGTCCTTTTTGTTCGCGGTCAGTATTTCATCTTTCCTCGCTAGCAAATCGCTGGCGATGTTGTTCAGGGCTTTATTCTTGATCTCCGTTGATGTGAACGCCAGCTTATGCGCCGCCGCTTTAGCCGCCATACCTTTGGCTTTTAGTTGTTTTCTTGGTATGTTTTTATCATTCATTTTATTTTCGCCCCAAGGTCGTTAAAAATTTATCTTCGGTAATATCCAGTTGTTTCAAAATATCCGCGAGAAAAAACGGGCTGATGCTGGTAGCGGGATGTATTGGTAGGGGAGCCCGCCGGCAATCCTGGTGATGGAATATGGCATGGCTTCCTCTTTGGCGGACTTTCTCAAACCCGAGTAACTGAAGACCTTTGATCACCTCCCTTGCTTTCAATGAAGGTAATCTCGTCATATCCCGATGGTGACCTTCTTGGCTTCGATTTCACGGGGGATTTCTTCGCCCCGTTCTTTGCGGTATTCCAG
>JBFYTX010000010.1:0-3275 GCA_041300345.1 Dehalococcoidales bacterium
GCCTATTTTAATGTGGTCTGCGGCGGGTTGTGCCGGGACTGCGGCAGCGGCCGGTAAAGGAGTCTCCAGCATTTTATCACCGTCCGGCAGGTATCCGTATTGCTCGGGTTTATGCCGGATGATGAGTGAAAGCGGCAGTATGATACATAAAGCGGATCCCCCCATTATCATCATCGCTGTCCGCCAATCGGTTGCGTCGATGAGGCTGGTCACCAGCGGGACTAAAAGGCCCCCGGCGGAGCCTCCGCAAAGCGCGATGCTGGAAGCGATGGATAACTTTCTCCTGAACCAGTTTCCCACGACGGTAGTGAGCAAAAATCCGGTACAGGCGCCTACACCCGTGGACATAATGAAAAAAGCAAGGTAGAAGGTCGCCAGGGAATTCGTGCGGCTCAACAGCAGCAGCCCCAGGCCGATAAGCGTACCCCCGCCGAAGATAAGCTTTCTGGGGCCGAAGCGGTCGAACATCAAACCCATTAACGGACCCAGGAAGCTGGCCTCAAAACCGCGTATCGAGGCCGCAAAGGAAGCCCTGGCATAGCTCCACCCGAATTCCTTGACTATCGGTTCGAGGACGGCGGTGAAACTGTAAAATACCACGCCGTTGGCATACGCCGAAATGGCGAACACCGCAAAGACTATCCACCAGCCGTAGAATATTCCGGGTTTTTTCATAAAAGCGCGTTACCGGGGGAAACTGTGAATGAATGAAATCCTGTATTATTGTACCTGATGTTCAGGCATAAATAAAGCGGAGATGGTTTTTAAGACGGTCTTTACGGCTTTCAAAGTTGTTCACGAACAAAATGTTGACAACCGGTAAAAGGAAGTGGTATAATATATGTAACAGTTTGAAAAAGATTGTTCCCGCCCCCGTAAGGGGGTTTTTTATTTAGGGCTGGAAAAGCTTCTTTATTGCTTCCCCGTAAGGCGCCTTGATGATGCCTTTCTCCGTGATGATAGCCGTGATGTATCTATTCGGCGTAACGTCGAAGGCGGGGTTGGCGATATTTATACCCTCCGGCGCGATGCGGTTACCCTGGATATAGCTGACTTCCTCCGGCTTGCGCTCCTCGATGGGGATTTCCTCGCCCGTTTCCAGGGCGGGGTCGATGGTGGATGTCGGCGCCGCGATATAGAAGGGAATTTTATTCTCTTTGGCCAGCACCGCCAGCGCGTAAGTGCCGATTTTGTTAGCGGTGTCCCCGTTCGCGGCGATGCGGTCGGCGCCGGTAATAACGCAATCGACTTTCCCCTGCTGCATCAATGAGCCTGCCATATTATCCGTGATGAGCGTTACCGGCACGCCGGCTTTTTGCAGTTCCCAGGTGGTCAGCCTCGCCCCTTGTAAAAGCGGGCGGGTCTCATCCGCGAGGACTTGTATCTTTTTACCTTCGTCATGCGCCGCGATGATAGCGCCGAGCGCTGTCCCGCAGCCGGAAGTTGCCAGCGGCCCGGTATTGCAGTGGGTCAGTACCGTCCACTTGTTTTTAAGCAGCTTTGCCCCGTGCCGGCTTAACTCGCGGGTGGCTTCGGCCTCTTCTTTATGTATCTTTTTAGCCTCTTCGATGAGATTTTTCCTGATGTCCGCCGGGCCACTGGATGTTAAAGAAGCCCTTTCCATGCGCTCTAAATTATGAAACAGGTTGCGCGCGGTCGGGCGTGTTGCGGCGACATAATCGATAATTCCGTGTAAATTTTTGAGGAATTCGACGCGTGAATCTGTATCTAATTTTAAAGCGCCCAGGGCGACGGCATAAGCCCCGGCGATACCGATGGCCGGAGCGCCGCGGACCTTTAATTCTTTAATGGCCGAGGCTACATCCCGGTGGTCTTTAAGTTCAAGGTAAGTCTCCTCTCGCGGCAATAGCGTCTGGTCGAGGATTCTAACTCTGTCTCCAAGCCATTCGATGGGCTGATACGTAGTGTTAATGACCCTTACCCCCTAATAATATTTACTCTCCCTTACTTGTCCTTACTGGCGAGGGTGAGTACATGAGTGACCCCCTCACTCTAACTCTCTCCCTCGGAGGGGAGAGAGAACAAAACTAATTACTTTTCGCCCTGCCCCTTTTCCCACTGTTCCCGGAACATTTCCATGAGAATGAACGTATAACCGTTGCGTCTCATCTGGTCGTACGGGGTGAACCCGCATCCGGTGAAGCACTTCTGCGCCCGCAGGTTCCAGTCCAGTGTCTTGAGGTAGACGCGGTTAAGGCCGGTCGTCCTGAAAATGTGGCCTACCACGGTATTAACCACATCGCGGCCGTAGCCTTTATCGCGGTATTCGGGGTTGCCGATCATGATGCCGAACTGCGTCTCGCTTTTCCTCTCATCGATTTCATAGCAGGTGGTATTGCCGATGTGTTTGCCTTCAATGGTCTCGACGGCCAGGGGGAAACGGCTGCGCCGGGGTTTTTTTAGCTCGCTGGTATAATCCAGCAGGTACAGGGCGAAAGGCATGTCCAGCACCGGCACGGCATCGAACCGTGCCAACTCAGGGTCGCGCTGCCAGGCATAGTCATTACGGACGTCGGAGATTTTTTTCTCGCGGAGCCGGATGCATTTGCCTTCGATTTTGATGCCGCGAAGCGGCTGAAACGCGGCCGGAGCGCTGTTTCTGTATAACTTCATAATCTGTAACTAATAATAACGCGGGGGTTTACCTTTCTTCTTCGTCCTCTTCATCTCCCTCTTCGCCCCGCTCCCAAATAGGCTCGGTAAAATAATCGATGTATTCTTCCATCGCCTGGGCGGCCACCTGCTTGATACGTTCCGATGCTTCCACGGCCATTTTAGCCAGTTCGGCCAGGTCTACTTTAATCTCCAGCATCGGCGCGAGTACTTTCAGCACCGCCAGCGCCGCCATTGGATTGGTCACCCGGCTGGCGTAGGTGGGCACCTCGCCCAGCAGGCAGGCTCCATCGATGTCTCTTTCTTTAGCCACACCCAGCAGCAGCCCGTTCAACCCGGCAATCTGCAGGTTGGTTGAATGCTGCAGGTTGTATTGTTTCAAATCATTGGTGACCAGGAGGCTGGTGCCGACGCCCCAGACCTTGGGAGGTTCGGTATGGTGGATGCGCGTGATAGCGGCGGCGCAGGTATATATGCGCCCCGCCCCGAACCGCTGCGCCACGTCCAGGACATAATGGGCCAGGTCATAGCCTTTTGAGGCAGGCTGGTCGTCCCCGATGAATAATATCAGGTCGTGTTCGCCTTTAGCGTTTTTCCAGTAATAAAATACGCTCTGGGGGAAAGTGGGCTCTTCGACGAGG
>JBFYTX010000012.1:0-7437 GCA_041300345.1 Dehalococcoidales bacterium
CCTTCCTGCACCAATGCAACGAACTCATCATCGGACACGCCGAGCATTTCCGTGCAGATCTGCTCGGTGTGCTCGCCGAGGAGGGGGGCGGGGGAAAAGGGCCGAGCCGGCGTCTCTGAAAGCTGAAAACTCTGCCCCAGGTGAGTAAAATCCCCCATTTCCGCATGGTGCATCGGCCAGAAAATATTACGTCCTCCAAGCTGGGGGTCGTGTAACACGTCGGCGGCGTTAGCGACCACGCCCGCCGCCACGCCAGCCTTCTGCAAACGCGCCATGACCTCCTCCGGTGAGAAATTCACCGTCCATTCACCAACTATTCTATTAAGCTCATCCTCATTTTTCTTACGGTTTCCCAGAGTGCTAAAGCGCGGGTCTTTGACCAGTTCGGGATTACCGACCGCGCGGCAGAAATTCGACCACTCGTCGTCGTTAGTCACAGCGATGGTACACCAGCGGTCGTCGCCTTTACAGCGGTAGACGCCGTGCGGGGCGGCGTGCGGGGAGGAGTTGCCGATCCGCTCCGGCTCCTTGCCGGCGCTTTCGTACTCCAGCAGGCCGGGCAGGATGAAAGATATGGCAGTCTCGAACTGGGAAAGGTCCAGGAGCTGGCCTGCGCCGGTCTTGTTGCGGTGGTCAAGGGCGGCGATAAGAGCGGCGGCGGCAAAGCGCGGCGAAATGCAGTCGGTATAGGCCGAGACGCCGACCGGCAGCGGCTCTTTGCCGGGCCAGCCGATAAAGTTAGGCAGCCCGGCGATGGGCACCAGCACCATCCCGAAGGCCGGCAGGTTTTTGTATGGCCCCCACGAGCCGTAGCCACTCTGCCGCAGCATGATGATGTCCGGCCTGATCTTTTTGAGGCTCTCGTAATCCAGTCCCCACTTCTCGACCACGCCAGGGGTATAGTTCTCGAAGAAGACATCAGACCAGGCGACCAGCCGGCGGGCGATGGCGGCGGCTTTGGGGTGGTTCATGTTCAAGGCCAGGCTCAAGATATTGGCGTTATAGTAGGTGAAATAGCCGCCGCGGTTCAGGCCGGGCTTGTTGTCCTTGTACGGAGCGGAAGAGCGCATCGTGCAGGGGCGGTGGCTGGTCTCAACGCGGATGACCGTAGCGCCGTGGTCGGCGAAGAACTTCATCGTCAACGGGCCGACCACCGCCCAGGCGAAAGCCAGGATTTTAAGTCCGCTGAAGACGCCTTCCCGTTTTTGCATCTTAGATTATCCCGTCTTTTTTCAATGACCTGAGGTCTTTATCGGAAAGCCCCATCTCTTTATAGACCTCGGCGTTGTGCTCTCCGATCAAAGGGGCGCGGGAGCGGGTGGAGAAATCCATCAGCGACGAGCGGATGTATTCCTTAGGATAGGTAATGTTTGTGCCCAGCTCCGGCTGCTCCAGACGCGTCCAGTAACCGCGGGCATTAAGGTTTTCATCGTCGAGGAGGTCCTGCATGCTGGACAGAGGCCCGATGGAGACACCCCGCGGCACCGCGCCCGCGAGGAGCTCTTTACGCGTGTGACGCCGGAAAAACTCCGCGACCGGACCGGTAATTTTATCCATCACGTCTTGCGTGACGGCAAACATGTCGAAATTGTCCCAGTCCAGGTGAAGCAGGAAATCGGTGGCCAACTTTTCCTCGTCCATCCAGGCGATTAAAGCGCTGAGGGTCTTGGCGCCGGTACGGCCGCCGATGACGTTGAAAAAGACGTAGCCGTCCCGGCACGGCCAGACCTGCCGCTGGGCGACCTGCGAGCTCGTACCGGCGCGGAAGGCCCCGGCGCGCTTTAAAATGCTGCCGTTCAACTCATAAGCCGGGATAGCGTTGGCCTGGAACCAGGCGGCCGACTGCTGCATCGAGACATCCACCCGCTGGCCGAGACCCATCTGTTCGCGGTGATAATAGGCGACCATACAGCCTACAGCGGCATCGGTGCCGGCGTGCAGGGCGGCCTGGGGAACGCTGATATGGACGGGGGGGCCGTCCGCCTCGCCAGTCTGGTAGAGCGTGCCGCTCAGGCCCATGACGATGATGTCCGAGTCCTTGAAATCGCGGTAAGGCCCGTCGGCGCCGAAGGGTGTAATCGAAGCCCAGATGAGCTTGGGATGTATTTTGTGGAAATATTCGTAACCCAGACCGATCTCGTCCAGATAGCCTGGAGGATATGACTCAAGAACGAAGTCGGCGGTAGATACGAGTGTCTTAAATAATTCCCGCCCTCGGGGTTTCTCGATATCCAGCGTGATGCCCTTCTTATTGGAGTTATAGGCGAACCAGTATATGTTTCGTTCGGGGTCGGGTTTACTCCCCCAGAACGGCCCGACAGCACGCGAAGGGTCACCGCCCGGCTTTTCAATCTTGATCACATTTACACCCAGGTCGGCCAGGATCTTACCGCAGAGGAAACCCCTGTCGTCCGTAAGGTCCAGAGCGCGCAGGTGGTTCAACATTATTACCCTTACTATATTGGCTGGAGATACTTTTTCGCAAGTAATAAAGCCTTTTCCGGCTCTACCTGCGCCAGCAGTCCTACCGCATACAGGATATATTGCCCGTCGAGAAAAAAGCGGGGGGAGCGGGGCTTTAAAACGAAGGGATTGTCCTCGCGGAAGAGGACGCCCTCAAGGATCTCCCGGGGGTTGTCGGAGAAGATAATCGGGCCGCCGGTGCCGATGACGCTCCTGACACCGGTCAGGTCCTTGCCGTGCTGGATAAGCCGCTCGCCGGCGGGGCTATAGACGACCTCTATCCGGCCGGCATGGCGGTCCATGGCAACCTCCACCATCAGCCGCGAGAGAAGTCGATGGCAGGCGAAGTCGGCGCCGGTACAGGGTAAAATCCCCTCGCGTAACCGTTGGACGACGGCGGCAAAACCGGGCGGGGTCGGCCTATCCCCGACCAGCTCCAGGAGCCGGTCGAGATTGTACTTAAGACCGAGGTCGCCTTCGACGGTCCGCTTCTCGTAGGGCTCCGGCAGGCCGTGCAGGATGATGTCGGGCCGGGCGGGGGCGCCTTTAGCGATCGAATGGACGTCGGTGGTGGCGCCGCCGGGGTCGATAACCACCAGCTCGCCGAATTCTCCGGCGATGAGCTTCGCGGCTTCCAGGACGGCGGAGGGGGTGGGCATGATCACGTCTTTAATAATCGCCCTGGCCCTGGCGATGCCCTTGGCCTCGATGATGTTCTTCATAAAGAGGGCGCGGATCTCTTTATTGCACGGGGCGACGTCCAGTACACCGATCTCCGGCATGACGTTGCCGGTAAAGATAACGTTCTTGGGGCTGTCCTTAAAGATAGTCTTGATATCATCGCGGGCGGACTTGTTGCCGGCGACGATGATATTCTTGATGGCAGAACCAGCGCGGGAAAAAAGTCGCGCATTATGAATGATGACCTGCTCGTCGCCGCCGTTAGTGCCGCCGGCCAGCAAAAGGATATCGGGCGCCAGCGATTCTATTTCTTTGATTTCAGGCTCCGTCAGCTTGTAGGAGAACGCCCCGACCACTTTAGCGCCCGCCCCTAAAGCGGCGAGGTTGGCGGCTTTAGAAGTAAGCTCCGGCACGAAGCCGGCGCAGACCATGCGCAGGCCGCCAGCGGCGGATGAGCAGGCCAGGGCTTCCCTCTTTTCAGCGCCCGTGATACGGACATTCGCGGAAATCTGTGTTAATGCATCTTCCAGCCCCAGGGTAATATCGATGTCCACCGTTGACGGCACGCGGGCGGCGGCGACCACCTCGATTTTAGCCAAGTCGACGGCGACGACCTTGGTGAAGGTGGAGCCGAAGTCGATAAGAAGACGGATATTTTCCATAATAACCAAATCCCAAGATACAATAACCAAATTTGGTGTTTGGTTTTTGGTGTTTGGTTATTTTCCCCCTTAAATTTTCCCTCTGGCTTTCAGGTCTTTCTTAAGGTCGGCGATGCCTGCCTCGGTATCGGTCTCCGGCGGATAGACCCGGTCGAATCCCAGGGCTTTGAACTTTTTTTCTACCTCTCCAGGGTCAGAGCGGCCGATGACCAGGTTCCCGCCGATGTACAGAAGAATGTCACCCAATCCGGCTTCAAGTCGTTTCTCATTAAAATCCTTGAGGTCGAGCTCGGCCATGCCGTAGAGCGAGGTCATCAGGATGGCGTCGGCGCGGGTCTCCTGCGCCACGCTAATGAACTCCTCGGGGGACACCTGCATGCCCAGTTCGACGACCTTAAAGCCAGAGTCCCGCAGGGCGCGGGAGAGGACCTTGGTGCCGATGACGTGGGCGTCCATGCCCACGGTGCCGGTGATGACGGTTGGAACTCTTTTCATGTTATTCCCTCCATTGTCATTCTGAAGGAGCGAAGCGACTGAAGAATCTCGGGGTGGGGGTGGCAACCCCCACACCCCACCGATATCCTTCGTTCCGCTCAGGATGACAATTTGCTATTTATCGTATGGCGGCAATCCCACGATCTTTCCCCTGCTGAGTCCCCAGAGGTCCCTGACGGCGGTATGATAATCCGCCTTCTTGCCTTCCAGCTTTTCCCGTTCCGCGATCTTTTCCCGGTGGAACTCCTTGATGTGCCCGGGGATGGGGAGATTGCCGAACTCCAGATAGCGGCAGGCGCCGCGGGCGTCCCTGACGCCGAGGACTTTATCCTTAACGTTGATATTAGGGCTCCACGGCGAGTCCAGCACGCCGGCTTCGACGGCCTTTATCGTGCCGTCGACGATATCGCCGTCGCCGAGGTCGAGAATTCTATCGAGAATCGACCTGACCTCGGCCTCGGTGATTTTCTCCTCGATTTCTATATCTTTTATTTGTATCTCTATTTTCTGCTCGCGGACGACGTCGAAGATCCACTTGGCGGCGCGGTAGCTGACCTTGTGCGTTTCTTTAGTCGGCACGCCCGCTCCCTCGTCGATGGTGCGGAGGTCGACGGCATTCGTCTTCGCCAGCGCCCCGACCATTGCCACGTAGCTGAGGTAGGCGAAGGCGCCGCCCATGTCCATCGCCACCGGGAAAAGCGGCGTCTGGGCGGGGCACGCCCCGACTATCCGGCAGTCTTTATAGCCGAACATATCAAGATACTCGCGGATAATACGCGGGGCGAGGCGGATCCAGGCCATGTCCTGCGCCATATTGCCCATGCAGTGCACCAACGGATACAGGGCTTTTTGGCCCTGCGCGGCCGCGGTCAACGCCTCGATAACCAGCGTAGCGATGTTAACGCTGAGCGGGAAAGGCGCGCCGGGCAGCCAGCCATGCAGGTCGGTGCAGAGGATAACGCCGCGGTCTGCGTACCAGCCGACCGTGCCGCTGAGCTCCTGCCACTTTGCCACCAGCTCCCGCATGGTCGTTCGCTTGGCGTAGCTGCCCCAGGTGATAAAGGGCATACAGCCCTCGAAGGTCGTCATGCCAGCGGCGATAGCGATGTCCCCGCCGGCGCCGCGCGGGCTGAAAGCGGCGTCCACGCTCTCGATGAGCTTACGGGTGTTCTTTACGCCGTGGTTGATAATGGGAAAGCCGTTCAGAAGCGGCTTACCGGTGCGGGTGCTCTCTTTTAATGCTGCTTCTACCTTCTCGAACTGGCCGAGCCGGGTATAGCTGTCGGTGGTCACGGGAATCAAGACGACGCCCGACTCGCGCAGGCCCTGGCAGAGCTCTATCATCTGTTCCAGGACGGGGGTGCCGGCGCGGGGAAAAACACTCATGCGGCCTTCCTCCTGGAGCTTTACCATCACCTTCCACCAGACTTTAGAGTCCGGCAGGCTCTTCTGGTAGGCGACCGCTTCGTCGAAGTCGACCTCTTTGCCGGTGGGCCATTTATCCAGCTCGGCACGGCGCTTCTTCATCAGTAGATCGTCGTCGATACGCTTGTTCAACACGCGTGGTTTTTTCATCGTCATTACTCCTTGGGCGCCGAAAGGAACGTGGCCGCCTGGGCGTTAATCGGCTGGCCGCCGGCGGCGTAGATGACCTGCCCGGTAACGTAGTCGGACATACCCGACGCTAAAAACAGCGCCGGCCCGGCGATGTCCTCTGGCTTGCCCATCCTCCCCAGCGGCACCTCTTTCTTGCACAGCGCGGCAAAAAAGGCGTCGCGCCCGGGTCCCGGCGGCTGCAAAGAGTCCCAGAACGGCGTCTCGATCGGGCCCGGCACGATGGCGTTGACGTAGATATTATAGGGCGCCAGCTCGAAGGCGAGATTCGTGGTCAGACCCAGCACGCCGGCCTTGGCGGAGTGATAATGGAGCACGGAGACGGCCGGGTGCACCGCGCCCATCGAAGAAAGATTAATGATCTTCCCATAGCGCTGTTTTTTCATGTAAGGTATCACGGCGATGCAGCAGAGAAACGGGCCTTTCAAATTAACGTCCAGTATTTTATCCCAGTCCGCCTCGGTGGCGGTGGCGCTATCGCCGCCCTTCACGCCCACGCCGCCGGCGTTATTCACCAGGATATCGATCTTCCCGAACTTCTTTATCGTCTGCGCCACCATCGCGTTGACCTCGGCGCTTTTGGAGATATCGGCCTTGACGGCTAGAGACTTTCTGCCCAACGCTTTGATTTCTCCCGCCACCTTTTCCGCCCCTTCGATGTGCAGGGCGTTGACGACCACGTCGCAGCCTTCCGCGGCGAATTTTAAAGCTATGGCGCGTCCCATCCCCTTAGCGCCCCCGGTGACGATAGCTACCCTGTTTTCCAGCAGCACTTTCGGCCTCCTTAACGAGCAGTTACCATATCATACTATGCGGTCGCCGAACCAACAACTGACTATTTATTAGTCCTGTTTGCTTATGGTTGATTTTAAATACTCATCCCTTGTAACTCACCCCCTTGATCCCCCTCTCAAACAGTTATATTGTTTATATCCGAAATATTCCTTGTTTGAAAGGGGGAGAGGGGCAGGGGTGAGGTTTTAAATTAGGCATCCAAATCCAAATAATACCCCTTAATTGACACGGCTCCCTCCCGCACCTTATACTAGCACTATTTCAGGTCAGAAATAAATAGTATCACAGTTATATTATCTAACTATGATACCAAAATTTTCCGGGCGTATCTAGAGAGGAGATCATGATGGCGAAGAAGTTCGAAGGCAGAGTGGCGCTGGTCACGGGCGGGGCCTCGGGGATAGGCCGGGTGACCGCCCAGTTTTTCGGGCGGGAGGGGGCTAAAGTGGTCGTGGCTACGGACGTTAACATCAAGGGCGGCGAGGAGACGGTCAGGCTCATTACTGGCGCCGGCGGCGAGGCCGCCTTTATCAAATGCGACGTCACCAGATCGGCAGACGTCCAGGCGATGGTCGAGGGCTGTGTAAAAAAGTACGGCCGGCTGGACTACGCCTTCAATAACGCCGGCATCGGGCCCGACGGCAAACGGGTGCCGGTCGTGAACATCGTCGACTGCCCGGAGGATATCTGGGACCGCACCATCGGCATCAACCTGACGGGCGTTTTT
>JBFYTX010000021.1:0-5843 GCA_041300345.1 Dehalococcoidales bacterium
GGGCAGCTTTTCCCAGAGCCAGTGGTCGGAGATAGAGATCGTCCTGCCGTACGTGGCCGCGGGCACGGCGGTCATCATCATCTTCGCGCGGCTGCTAAACGTCATGCAGCTCGACGAGGAGCAGGCGCAGCAGCTGGGCGTGAACGTGGAAAGGCTCAAGATCATCCTGCTGGCGGCGGCCACCCTGGTCACCGCGGCCAGCGTGGCCTTCGTGGGGACAATCGGGTTCGTGGGCATCATCATCCCCCACACCGTGAGGATAATCTGGGGGGCGGACCATCGTTTCCTGCTGCCGCTGGCGGTGCTGACCGGGGCAGTCTTCATGATACTCACCGACCTGATAGCGCGCACGGTCATGGCGCCGACGGAGATACCCATCGGGGTGATCACCGCTATCTTCGGCGCGCCGTTTTTCCTGTACCTGCTGAGGCGGCGTAAAAAGGCCATATTCTAAAAAATCAATGACTATTTGCACGAGTAAAAGGAGAATCGAATAGGTAACCTATCCCCCTGCCCTTTCCCTTTGAAAAGGGCAGGGGGAGTAATAGAAAGAGAGGGGCGAAGCCCCTCTTCCAAAAGATCCCCCTCTCCTTCAAAGGAGAGGGGGACACAGGGGGTAAGGTTAGAAATACCTCGCCTAGAGAACTAATATGATCGAACTGGAAATGCAAAAAGTGAACCTGGGCTATGACCGCCACGCGGTGATGGAGGACATCAACCTTAAAGTATCGCCGGGGGAAATGGTGGGGCTCATCGGGCCCAACGGCTCGGGCAAATCGACCATCATCAAGGCACTGTGCCACATCGTCCGCCCGCGGTCGGGCAGGATCACCATCGACGGGCGGGACATCGTCGGGATACCGAGGAGAGAGCTGGCCCGCATGGTCGGGGTTGTGCCGCAGCTGCCGCTGCTGCCCAGCACGTTCACCGCCGCCGAGATCGTCCTCATGGGGCGCAACCCGCACCTGGGACTGTTACAGTCGGAAAGCCGGCACGACCGGGAGATGGTACAGCAGGCCATGGAAAAGACCGGCACCCTGCCGCTGGCCGACCGCTACGTCAACGAGCTGTCCGGCGGGGAAATCCAGTGCCTGTTGATCGCCAGGGTGCTGGTGCAGGAGACCAAAGCCATCCTGCTGGACGAGCCGACCGCCAACCTGGACATCGGGCGGCAGGTGGAGATACTCGACCTTATCCGGGGGCTCTGCACGGAGAACCGGCTGGCGGTGCTGGCGGCCATCCACGACCTCAACCTGGCGGCTCAATACTGCGACCGGCTTCTGCTAATAGACGAGAGGCATATCCACGCCCAGGGGACGCCGGCGGAGGTCATTACCGAAAAGAATATGAAAGAGGTCTACGGCGCCGAGAACTGCGTGTACACCCACCCGGTCAACGGGCTGCCGGCCGTGCTGCTGGGCGCCCACCGCACCAGGACCGACGATAAGCATTAATATTACCGCCGAATATTATATAATAGAGCCATTATTTATCCCGGGAGCGTAACAATGGCCACTAATAAACATGACAATACCAAAGCCAGCGCCGCCGTGCAGAAAAGTATCGCGAAACTGGACGTCGATATGGTGGGAGTCGCCAGGATAAGCGACTTAAAGAACACCGCACCGGGGAAAGCCGCCTTGAAGCTGCTGCCGTCGGCGCGGTCTATCGTCGTGGTGGGGATGGAGATCTACCAGGAGTTCCTCGAGCTAACATCGGCGGAGAGGACGATGGGCAGCGCCAACCTGAACGACCTGTACCGGCGGCATACAGACATACTGGCGGGCCGGCTTACCGGGGCGGTGTATAACATCGCCAGGGAATCGCGCCGGGCCGGACTCAAAGCGATGCCCCTGCCGGCCGAAGGGCCGTGCGTGGACGGCAGGTTCCTCGAAGCTGTGATCTCCTACAAACACGCCGCCGAGTCGGCTGGGCTAGGTAAAATCGGGATGAGCAGCCTGCTGATGACACACAAATACGGGCCGAGATTACGCCTGGCGCTGTGCCTTACCGAGGCCGTGCTGAAATCCACCGCCAACGACGCACCGGGCGCCTGCCGCTACTGTAACATCTGCGTCGCCAAATGCCCGGCCCATGCCCTGGGCAGGCCGGAAAAGGGAGAACCCTATGCGTTCAACAGGTTCGCCTGCCGGACGTACGTCGACGCCGCCGGCGGCTGTTCCGAATGCGTACGCGTCTGCCCGGTAGCATCACCGCGATACGGATAAAGAACAAAAATACGAAGCACGAATATCGAAGCAAGAAAAAATCGTTACGTAATTATCAGGAGACTAAATTGGACTTAATTACCAAAACTATCAAGAACATAAAGTCCCTCGACGAAAAAATGATGGCGGCGGCGCGGTCGCGCCAGGATAGCCTGACCAAACCGGCGGGAAGCCTGGGGAGGCTGGAAGAGGTGTCAATCCAGGTAGCCGGCATCCAGGGCAAAGCCCGGCCGGTCGTGGAGAAAAAAGCCATCATCACCATGGCGGCCGACCACGGGGTGGTCGACGAAAAGGTGGGGAACTGGCCGCGCGAGGTCACCGCACAGATGGTGCAGAATTTCTTGAGGGGCGGGGCGGGGATCAACGCGCTGGCGCGGCAGGCGGGCGCCCGCATCGTCTTCGTGGACATGGGGGTCGGCAGCGACCTCAAAGCGCATGCAGAACTCATCATCAGAAAAGTCGATTACGGTACCAAAAACATGTGCCTCGGGCCGGCCATGACCGCCGCGCAGGCCGAGCGAGCGGTAGAAGCCGGGATAGAGATCATCAAAGCTGAGGCGGAGAAGGGTCTGGACATCGTCGGCACGGGCGACATGGGCATCGGCAACACGACCGCCAGCAGCGCCATCTTCGCCGCCCTTTCGGGGAAGAAGGCGGAGGAGGTCACCGGCCGCGGCACCGGCCTCAGCGACGAGCAGCTCGCCCACAAGATAGAGGTCATCAAACGGGCGCTGGCGGTTAACAAGCCCGACGCCTTAAGGCCGCTCGACGTCCTGGCGAAAGTGGGCGGGTATGAAATCGGCGGGCTGGCGGGGGTCATCCTCGGGGCGGCTGCCGGGCGCATTCCGGTGGTCATCGACGGCTTCATCTCCGGCGCGGCGGCGCTAATCGCTACGTCACTGGCGCCCCGGGCCAAGGACTATATCATTGCCGCGCACTGCTCGGCGGAAGCGGGCCACGCCGCCATGCTGAAATACCTGGGACTCAAGCCGCTGGTGAACCTCGACATGCGGCTCGGCGAGGGCACGGGGGCGGCGCTGGGCATCATCCTCGCCGAGGCCGCCGTCCGCACATTAAACGAGATGGCGACCTTCGCCGAGGCCGGCGTCTCGGAAGGAGACGAGGGGGAAAAGTGAGTTTCCTGGCCGCGATTCAATTCCTGACCAGCATCCCGGTGCCGCTGAAGCGCGAGCTCAGCCCCGAGCAGCTCGGCCGCGCCACGGCTTATTTCCCCCTGGTGGGGCTGATCATCGGGGGGATACTGGCGGGGCTGAACTGGCTCTTGCTTTATATTTTGCCCGCATCCGTGGTCAACACCCTGCTGATAGTAGCGCTGGTAATACTCACCGGGGCGATGCACCTCGATGGCCTGGCGGACACCTGCGACGGCATCGCCGGGCATAAAACGGTCGAGGATAGGTGGCGGGTAATGCGGGACAGCCGGACGGGGGCTTTCGGGGTAGTCGGCGTCGTGCTGCTGCTGCTGGTCGAATACGTTTCTCTAAATCACCTGAACCGCTTTCCTGCGGACGACTATACGGTGACCGCCGTGCTGATTTTCATGCCGGTGGCCAGCCGCTGGGCGATGGTCTACGCTATTTTCGCCTTCCCTTACGCCCGGCCGGAAGGGCTGGGGTCGAGCTATAAGAAGGCGACACGCTGGCCGCAGTTCACCATCGCCACCTTAATCACGGTCGCGATTGCCACCGCTCTGTTTATGCTATTTTCATACCTGGGTTTTATTATAATTGCTGGTGTCGGGGTAATCACTACCGTCCTGGCGCTATACCTAAAACATAAGTTCGCCGGGTTGACCGGCGATACTTACGGGGCTATTGACGAGGTAGCGGAGGTAACGGCGCTGTTGCTGGTCGTGCTGGTCTCTACCATAGTGTGAATATCGAAAAAAGGACTATAAGAGGGAGTTTTGGAAACCACACTCATTACCGGCGGCGCCCGCAGCGGAAAGAGCCGGCTTGCCCAAGAGATAGCCCGAAAAGCGGGCGGGGCAGTGCTTTTCGTAGCTACGGCCGAGGCCGGCGACGAGGAAATGAAACGGCGCATCGAGGCGCACCGCAGGAACCGGCCGGCGGGATGGAAGACGCTGGAGGTCACGACCGATATCGGCCGGGCGATTACCGCCCATACCGGCAGGGCGCAGACGGTAATAATCGATTGCATCACTTTACTGGTCAGTAATGTTTTCCAGCGATACGAACGGGCGGATGCCGCTACGCTGGAGAAGGCGGTCGAGACGGAAATCAACGCACTTGTAAAGTGCATCGACCGCTCCAGCGCAAGGTTCATCATCGTCACCAACGAAGTCGGGCTCGGCATCGTGCCGGCGGACGAGGTCAGCCGGCTCTACCGCGACCTGCTGGGTAAAGCCAACCGGATGCTGGCGGAACGCGCCGACGAGGTCATTTTAATGGTGGCCGGCATACCGATGACGGTTAAATCTTAATTTGCCTGCCTGCTCACCCCCTTGATCCCCCTCTCGAACAGTTTTTTTCAAGTGACCGATTTTTATTATGTTCAAGAGGGGGAAAGAATTTGAGAGGGGGCTTTGCCCCCTCTCTCTTTTACTCGCCTCTCCGGCCAAAATTAAACACCATTCTTTAACGATACTCCAGGCTGGAGAGGGCAGGGTGAGGTTATCAATGAACTATCACGAGTGATTTCCGACTATTATTATCGCGCTTAGTTTTTCAGGGTCTTAATCAACTATTCGTAATGATAACCATTGATAAAACCATTGACAGCTACTAGACATTGGTGTAAGATAAATCCATTAATCGACCGGAAAAAGGTCTTTATTTATTCAGGGGGTAAATATGCCATATTATCTCATGTTGACCAAGCTGACGGACGCAGGCCGAAAGAGTATCATGCGTAATCCCGGTAGAATCTGGGAAGTAAACCAGGAAGTCGAGGACATGGGAGCCAAGGTGCTATCGCAGTATGCTTTACTGGGCGAGTACGACTTCGTCAATATCCTCGAAGCGCCCAACAACACCGTTATCGCCAGGGTCGCCTCCGCCCTCGGCTCCCGGGGAACCTTGCAACCTTTGACGCTGGCGGCGATCACCGTCGAGGACCTGGTAAAAGAGATACAGACAGCCAAAGCTCTTAACGAGTAATCCATATTTCCCGGCGACGCGCAATCGAACGAAAACGGGCTTCGTTGGACTACGGAGCCCGTTATTGTTATAAAAGAACGGACTATCAAGGATAGGGGGTCTTGAGAACATGCAGGCGCGGGTGAAACCTCTCAGGTGGTACCGGGAGCTGGCAGAAAAGAAGGGCCGGCTCGAGGCCGGGGCTTTTGTCATCGAGGGGGACAAAGCAATCCGGCAGGTCGCCGCCGGTCACCCGGAGGCGATCATGGAGATCCTGTCGGTAGATGAGCCGGCACCCTTTTACCGTGAGTATCCGGTACGCCTGGTCACCGAAAGCCAGTTCCAGTATGTCAGCAAAAACCAGACACCCCAGGGCATACTGGCGGTTGTCCGCCTGCCTGAGGACACTTACACCGCCCGGCTGCCCGGAGACGCCGGGGGAAAAGTCCTGCTGCTGGAAGACATCCAGGACCCCGGCAACGCGGGCACCCTCATA
>JBFYTX010000032.1:0-7977 GCA_041300345.1 Dehalococcoidales bacterium
AACACAAAAAAAGATCGGCTCCCAACAGACGCGCACAACCGGCTGCCGGCGGCGAGTTGCACCAGATCGCCGGCGGAGAGCATCCCGCGCTTACTACGAACCAGGGCGTCGCGCTCGGCGACAACCAGAACTCGCTCCGGGCCAATCCGCGCGGCCCCACGCTTCTGGAGGATTTCATCCTCCGTGAAAAAATCACGCATTTCGATCATGAGCGGATTCCCGAACGTATTGTACATGCGCGAGCGACAGGCGCGCACGGCTTCTTTGAGCTGACCGCTTCGTTGAAACAATACACCACAGCCACAATACTCACCGAGGTCGGCGGGCGGACTCCCGTGTTTACCCGGCTCTCGACCGTCGCAGGCGGCGCGGGTTCGGTAGATACGCCGCGCGACGTACGCGGATTTGCCGTCAAGTTTTACACAAAGGAGGGCAACTGGGACCTGGTCGGCAACAACATCCCGGTTTTCTTCATCCAGGATGCCATCAAATTCCCCGACCTCATCCATGCCGTAAAGATGGAGCCTGACCGCGGTTTTCCGCAATCGGCGACCGCGCACGACACATTCTGGGATTTCATTTCGCTCACGCCTGAATCCATGCATATGGTGATGTGGATCATGTCTGATCGCACAATACCGCGTTCGCTACGGATGATCGAAGGCTTTGGTGTGCATAGTTTCCGGCTGATTAACGACGCCGGCGAATCAACCTTCGTCAAATTCCACTGGCGTCCCAAGCTTGGTTTGCAGTCCACCATCTGGGATGAGACTGTCAAGATTTGCGGCGCGGATCCCGACTTCCACCGCCGCGATATGTTCGAGGCCATTGCGGCGGGTAATTTCCCGGAGTGGGAATTCGCGGTCCAGCTTTTTACCCAGGAGGAAGCCGACAAGTTTCCGTTCGATCACCTGGACGCGACCAAGCTGATCCCCGAAGAGCTGGTGCCCTTGAAAGTGATCGGCCGCATGGTGCTGGATCGCTGGCCCGACAATTTCTTCGCGGAAACCGAACAGGTTGCCTACTGTCCCGCCAATATCGTGCCGGGAATAGATTTTTCGAACGACCCGCTGCTGCAGGGTCGCCTGTTCTCCTATCTCGACACACAACTTTCGCGACTGGGTTCGGCCAATTTCCACCAGATCCCGATCAACGCGCCGAAGTGCCCGTTCTCCAACCAGCAGCGCGACGGACACATGCAGATGTCGCAACCGGCTGGCCAGGTTGCATATGAGCCCAACTCGCTGTCTAAAAACTCGCCACGCGAAATGCCGGCCAAGGGCTTTCATAGCGCTCCAGTGACTGAAACAGGAGAGAAAGGCCGCATCCGTGCCGAGAGCTTTGCCGACCACTACAGCCAGGCGCGGCAGTTCTATCTCAGCCAGACCGCGTATGAGCAGGCGCACATCGCCTCGGCGCTGGTGTTTGAGCTTTCCAAGGTTGAACATTTGCACGTGCGCGAGGCGATGGTCGGTCACCTGCGACATATCGACGAAGACCTTGCCAAACGGGTTTTCGCGGGCCTTGCGTTCGTTAAAATTCCCGCTGCGCCGGTGGCCGCGGCGCCAGTGCGAAAGATGAAACCTTCGCCCGCATTGCAGATCATCGGTAAGATGAAAAAGACGCTTACGGGACGCGCGATTGGCATTCTGATCGCCGATGGTTCAGACGGCGCTGTCATCGACAAGATAAAAAAAGCCGCGACAGACGCGGGCGCTACCGCGAAGATCATCGCCCCCAAAGTGGGAGGTGTGAAGCTTGCCGACGGCTCGATACTGGCGGCTGACGGACAACTGGCCGGTACCCCTTCCGTGCTGTTCGACGCAGTGGCCATCATCCTCTCCGATAAAGGCGCAAAGGCACTCGCGATGGAAAGCGCAGCGATTGATTTTGTGCGCGATGCTTTCGGCCATCTCAAGGCAATCGCCGTCGACAAAGGCGGCCAGGGGCTATTGAAAATAGCAAACGTCGGACAGGACGCGGGGGTCGTGAATGCCAGCAATACCGGGGCATTTATTACTGCGGCAAAGACCCGCCAATGGGAGAGGGAAAAGTCCGTTCGAACACTGGCATAACGTAGAGATTGGGGTTAATCTTGCTCAAGTGAAATAATTTATACTTCAGCTATCATTAAGCGTCTAGAAAAGGACATTATTTCTGAGTAATCCTGATTTTACGTATATGCAATACAACAGATTGTAGAATATAAAGGAGGAGCGTTTCCGCTCCTCCTTTTTTAGGCTAGAACATCAAATTACCACTGGACAAACATCGGCATGACGACGTGCGTGTAGTTGTCTGTGCCGACGGGGCGGACCAGGCCGGGGCTGGAGGGGCTGGTTGTTTCCAGGGCTACCTGCGATTCGCGGAGGACGCTGAGGACATCGGTCAGGTACTTGCCGTTGAAGGCGATCTTGGCATCGACGCCTTCCACCGTGGCGTCAATCTCACCGACATCGTCGCCGATCTCCTCGGAGCGGGCGGATATCGCCAGCTTGCCGGGGCTTGCCTCGCCACCCGGGGTAACGACCAGCCGGACGATACCGCTGCCGTCGCGGGCGAAGATCGAGGCGGTCTTGGTTGCCCGCAGGAAATCGGCCACGCCGACAATCACGCGGGTGTTATAGCTCTGCGGGATAAGCTGGGCGTAGTTGGGGAAAGTGCCCTGGACGAGCTGCGACACCAGCTCGGTATTCTTAAGCCGGAACAGGACCTGGCTCTTATTAGGATTCAACGTGATATTAACGACCTCCTCGTCGTCGGTCATGAGGCGGTTCAGCTCGGCAAGGGTGCGCGCCGGGACAATGACCTCGGTCTTGGGTTTGATGGCATCGGCGATGGGCAGCTTGAAGACAGCCAGCCGGAAACCGTCGGCGGCGGCGAGAGTCAAAGTCTTGCCTTCGAACTGGGTACAGACACCGGTCAGGACCGGGCGCGACTCCTCGGTAGCGGCGGCAAAGACCACCTGGTTAATCGCCTGGCGGAGGGCTTCAACTTCTACCTTGGTGATGATGCCTTCGTCAACGCTGGGAATCGGGGGGAATTCCTTGGCGTCGATGCCGCTGATGCGGGCCTCAAAGCGGGCGCACTTTAGTCCCAGGGTCTTCGTCTGGGGAGAAAGATTGATGGAAATGGTATCGCTGGGGAGCGAGCTGACGAACTCGGTCAGCAGGCGGGCCGGTACCGTGATGGAACCTTCATCTTCTATTTTGGCGCCGATCCAGCAGCTGATAGCCATCTCGAGGTTGGTGGCGACGAGCTTTAAACGCCCTTCGTCCGTGGCCAGCAGGACATTGTTGGTAATGGGCAGCGTTGTCTTGGTGGCGACCGCCCGGCCGACGATGCTGAGTCCGCGGTTAAGGTTCTCCTGAAGACACGAGAGTTTCATGATACACCCCCAAATATTATCGGTGGCCTAGTATACAACATTACGCGGCTCTATTCAAGCGTTATCGTGCCGCTCTTGCCGCCGCTCTTTTTCACCAGGCGGATATTCTCAATTTTCATGGCGCGGTCGACGGCCTTGCACATGTCGTAGACGGTCAGGGCAGCCACGGCGACGGCCGTCAGGGCTTCCATCTCCACGCCGGTCTGGCCGGTACTTTTAACGGTGGCGGTGATCTCTACGCTACTCTCAGCTTCATCGAGAGAGAAATCGACGTCAACGCTAGAAATAAGGAGTGGATGGCATAAAGGGATAAGTTCGGGGGTCTTCTTGGCAGCCATGATGCCGGCGAGCTTAGCGACGGAGAGGACATCGCCCTTGGCCGTGCCGCCGCTCTTGATGAGCTTGAAGGTGGCCGGCAACATGCGCACGCTACCTTTAGCCACGGCGACGCGGTCGGTAGTGGCCTTGGAGGTAACGTCAACCATTTTAGGGCGACCGGACTCATCCAGGTGAGATAATTTTTTCTTAGCCACTGGACCTCACCCCCTCGTATATCTCTTAAAGGACCTCTCCCCCTTGATCCCCCTCTCCTGTCCGCAGGAGAGGGGGAGAAAATAAAGAGAGGTTTCACCTCTCTAACACTCTCCTGGTCTTTAGCCCCCCACCTGGGAGAAGGGGCGGCCTTTTTGCTTTTTACCCTCGGCAAGGTAATGCCTTTCCGGCTTACTGGCGATGGCCTTCTCAATGAGGCGCTTCAGCTCCTCGGGGGGAGCGCCGGAGCGCAGGGCTTCACGGAGGTCGATCTCCTGCTCGCTGAGCAGGCAGGGCCGCAGCTTGCCGTCGGCGGTAAGGCGGAGTCGATTACACAGGTAGCAGAAGTGCTCGGTGACGGGGGTGATAAAGCCGATGGTGCCTTTAGCGCCGGGGAGGCGGAAGTATTTAGCCGGGCCGTTGCCGACATCGACCTTCCAGGGCTCGAGCTTGCCCAGGGATTCAATGCGCTTTCTCATCTCCTTGACGGAAAAAAGGCGGGTAGTCAGAGGGTCGTCAGTAATGACGGGCATGTACTCGATGAAACGCACGTGCCAGTCGTCGTCAACCGTTTTACGGGCAAAATCGACAAGCTCGTCGTCGTTAACGCCGGCCATAACGACCATGTTGATCTTCACGGGATTCAAGCCGACGGCCTTAGCGGTCTCGATGCCCTTTAAGGTCTCCATAAGCTCGCCGCAGCGGGTGATCTTCCGAAACCGCTCCGGCTTGAGGGTATCCAGGCTGACGTTGACGCGGCGCAGGCCGGCCTTTTTCAGCGCGGCGGCGTTCTGTGCGAGCAGGATACCGTTGGTCGTCAGCGACAAATCGTCGATGCCGTCAATGCCGGCCAGCATTTTCACGAGGTCGGCCAGTCCCAGCCTGACCAGCGGCTCGCCGCCGGTGAGGCGGACCTTATTGATACCGAGCCCGGCGGCAACCTTGACCACGGTAAAGATCTCTTCGTAGGTGAGGATGTCCTTGTGGGACATCAGGGCGACGCCTTCCTCGGGCATGCAGTAGAGGCAGCGCAGGTTACAGCGGTCGGTCACCGAGATGCGCAGGTAGTTAATGGGGCGCTGGAAAGAATCCGAAAGTCCGGTCATAAGATACCTTTCGCTATCATTATACAGGAATAACGAAAAAGTAGAAAATCAAAAAGCCGAAGGGTTCGATTCGTTTTTCGTTTTTTTATTTTTCAGTTTATAGCTAATCAGCGAAAATTCGTAGCTGTTATTCGTTTCTAACTTTATGTTAATTCAGCTTCAGGGTCCGGTTATTCGTTTTTAGAGTTATGGTAAATAGCTGTCAGCAATTGGCGTTTAGCTATTTAAGTATATAGCGTCTTAAGGCTAAAGTGAAGGAGATTTTGTCGTGCAAATTATACTCACCCCTGCCGCCCAGGCGACCAACCTCTCCCCCTCTAAACTCCCCCTCTCCGTACACAGAGAGGGGGAGGAAAATATGAGAGGGGGCTGGCGCCCCCTCTCGCTGACGCACTCCCCTGTTTCAGTCTCATTCTGCCATCTCCCACTGGAGGGAGAGGGGAAAGTGGATTCCAGCCTTCGCTGGAATGACGTTGTATGTGAGGTGTTGAGAGGGGTGAAGTCGATTTAATAACCCTCTCCTGTCTCCCTTTTTCAAAGGGCGAAGCTAAAGCGGGAGTTTAAGAGGGGCACAAGCCCGTCTATTCCTGCTTACCCTGTTTATATCCTTCCACTATATAGGCCTCATCTTCAGGTAGAAATGGTATTATCAAATCGTAAAAAATATCGTTTTCCTTGAATGCAAACCCATTGATATATATGTATTCCTCATCTCCTTCACCCATCCCCCATCCCCACATAGTAACATCGAATATTTTTTTTCCTTTATTGGTTTCAAATACGTAGTATATTCGAGCATTTATATAAGATTCCTCTTTAACCGGTATTAAGGTGATATTTCCAACCTGTTTAAGTAATCCAATATGTTCTTCCAAACTGTTACCATCAATAACAAATTTCTGTACCCGATCATCCCCCTCTGAGTTAATTAAAGCTTCAACACTCACAGGAATCCCGGTAAGTATATTCGGATTCATATAATAAATTATTAACCTGAGATTATCAAGATTGCCTCGTTCAATTTGTTTTGAAAAGTTTTTCAATGCTGCCTCAGCACGCATAGCACCTCCTCCACAACTGGTTAAAGTGGTAACCGAAAGGAATATGAATAATCCCAAAATAATACTGTATTTTATATTCATTATCTATCTCTCCGTTCTCACTATTATATACCTTTCCTGAATCCGAGATACTTTTTCTGCCGAAGGCAGAAAACCATCCCGGATTAACGAGCGTAAAATCCGAAGTGCCCGGGATTTTCATCCACAAAAACTTGTTCACCCCAATGCCAAAATTGCCACCATGGATAACCAGCAGGAACAAGTTTGCCCCAGTCTGTGGAGCTATTCACTCTTAAATAATTATATGCATCAGAATACTTTTTCCGGGTATGTTCACCAAGCTCCTTTGCAATCGGAGTTTCCCATGTCGCTAAATTGTTCTTCTCTAACCAGTCAACATTTGTAATATTACCGCGTTTGTTGAATTTGATAAGTCCATCTAAGTGTTGCGCTCCATGCCCCATTTCATGAGCCAACGCTAATGCTGGACTCAATTTTCCCCTTCCCCTTGGCAAGGGGAAGGGGACACAGGGGATAGGGTGAAAGCGGATTGCTTCGCCACGCTCGCAATGACGGTTAGAGCTTTTTCAGATATTCACTGGCTTTGGCCGCCGCGCGAGCCCTATGGCTAATTTTATTTTTTTCTTCCAGCTTCAGCTCCGCCATGGTCTTGCCAAGCTCGGGGATGAAAAAAATGGGGTCGTAGCCGAAGCCTTGAGCGCCCCTGGGCTTATCAGTAATCAGGCCGGAACATACGCCGTGAAAAAGCTCAACTTTACCTTCAAGGGAAGCGATAGCGATAACGCAGCGGAAACGGGCGGAGCGCTCCCGGGCGGGGATATCTTTGAGCCGGGAGAGGAGGAAATCGATCCTGTCCTTATCCGAGGCGCCGGCGCCGGCGTAACGGGCGGAAAGAGGGCCGGGGGCGCCGCCTAAATCATCGACCTCAAGACCGGAATCGTCAGCAAGGGAGAGCAGGCCGGTCTGCCGGGCGGCAGCGACCGCTTTCAAAGTAGCATTTTCCTCGAAGGTGGCCCCGGTCTCTTCTGCGCCCAGGCTGACGCCGAGATCCGCCGGTGTGATGATCTCGAACGGGACATCCCGGAACAGCTCGCGGTACTCGCGGATCTTACCCCGGTTATTCGTGGCCAGCAGGAGCTTCGGTTTTATGTCCATCTAGATCCTGGAATCCGCCGTTGAGTTTTTCCATCACCCTGGGGCATGGTGATAATACCCCGGCCGTTTAATACTCGATGCCCGGGCGCGCCTTGACGCCTTTGTCGAACGGATGCTTCACATTAACCATATCGGTAACGAGATCGGCCGCTTCAATCAGCCGGGCATCAGCGCGCCGGCCGGTAAGGATAAGCTCGACGTGGGACGGGCGGTTCTTAATGAGGCTGAGGACATCATCCCACTCGATAAGCTTAAAATCCAGGGCCATGATAATTTCGTCCATTACCACGAGGTCGTAGCGGCCGCTGTCGACCGCCTGACGGGCCGCCGCCAGGGCAGCCTGCGCCTGTTTCTTTTCTTCCGGGTTGATCCCCCTGTCTTTATAGATAAACTGGCGGAGGCCGAAGCTAGCCAGCTTGACACCAGGCAACGCGGCAAGGGTCTTATACTCACCGTAGGCATAGTCGCCTTTGATGAAGAAAACAACAAAGATCTTCAAGCCATGGCCGGCCGCCCGGAGTATCGTCCCCAGCGCCGCCGTCGTCTTTCCCTTGCCTTCGCCGGTAAAGACCTGGACCAGCCCCCGGCTATTCTTAGCCGTCAACTAAATCATCGCTCCAAAACGACACAATCAATACCCTTAACATTATAATATAGCGACATGATAAAGCTGTAAGAATAAAGTTAGAAATGAGTAGGATTTATCATCCTCATA
>JBFYTX010000035.1:0-3073 GCA_041300345.1 Dehalococcoidales bacterium
CTCTTCCGATCTGGAACAGAAACAAAAATACCTGCCTCCCCACGCCAGCGGCAAAAAAATGGCCTGCTTTGCCCTTACCGAGGCCGGGGCGGGCAGCGACCCCTCCGGCATACAGACTACCGCCGTCCGGCGGGCGGGCGGCTACGTCATCAACGGGAATAAAGTGTTCATCAGCATCGGCGACAAGGCCGAGATAGTGGTCGTTTTCGCAAGCACCGACAGGTCGCTGAAAGGGCGCGGGATAACCGCCTTCGTCATGGATAAAGACACCCCGGGGCTGAGTGTGGGCAAACACGAGGACAAGATGGGGCTGCGCGGCTTCAGCTCCACCGAGCTCATCTTCCAGGACTGCTATGTCCCGGAAGCGAGCAGAATCGGGGGGGAGGGACAGGGGCTGAGAATAGCGCTTACGGCGCTGGACGCCAGCCGGATAACGGTCGGCGCCGAGGCCGTGGGCATCTCAAGGGCGGCGTTCGAGACGGCATTGAAATACGCGAAAGAGCGCCAGCAGGGCGAGGGGCCGATAGCGGGCTACCAGGCCATACAGTGGATGCTGGCGGACATGGCGACGCAGATCGACGCCGCCCGCCTGCTCACCTACCGGGCGGCCTACCTCAGCGACCGGGGCCAGCCTTTCGTCAAAGAGGCGGCGATGGCCAAGGTCTTCGCGTCGGAGGTATCCTCGTTCGTGACCAACAAAGCCCTGCAGATCCACGGCGGCTACGGCTACAGCAAGGACTACCCGCTGGAGAGGTATCTCCGGGACGCTAAAATCACTGAAATTTACGAGGGAACGTCAGAAATCATGCGGCTGACTATCGCCCGCAGCCTTTTGCGCGATAAATAGCTACGCAAAACGTAATAACTACGTTTAAACAATCAGTTGACAAGCCCGGGTGTTGAGAGTAGAATAAAAATACCATCGACCGTAATGGCGATGAGTTAAGCGCAGCAACCTTAACAAACTAAGTCGCTTGGATCGGAAACGACCGAGACGGCAAACAGGAAACCTGAAATTTTGCCCTCCCGGACGCAATCCGAGAGGGCTTTTATTTTAAGGGCGCGAAAATGAAAATAGGGTTTATCGGAGCCGGAACCGTAGGGACTGCCCTGGCTGTTCTTCTCAGCCAGAAAGGCTATGAGTTTATCGGTGCGTCCGCGCGAAGGCCGGCTAAAGCCGGCAGGATAGTCAGCAACCTGCACCTGCTCGACAGCAACCAGGAAACAGCCGATAAAGCCGACCTCATTTTTATCACCACCCCCGACGACGCCATCGCGACCGTGGCCGCCGAGGTGGAATGGCACAAAGGACAGAGCGTCGTCCACTGCAGCGGCGCGGATTCCACCGACATCCTCGAACCAGCCCGTAAGTCCGGTGCGATAGTGGGCGGCTTCCATCCCCTGCAGACCTTCGCCGGGGTCAAACAAGCCATCGAGAACCTGCCGGGCTCGACGTTTGCCCTCGAGGCCGAAGAACCCCTCCTGACCACGCTGAAAGACATGGCGACGGCGCTGGGGGGCAGGTGGATAAGGCTAAATTCTAAAGACAAGGCGGCCTACCACGCGGCCGCGGTCTTCGCCAGCAACTACCTGGTCACGCTGGCAAAGATGTCCACCGACCTCTGGCGGACATTCGGCGTTCCCGCCGACCAGGCGACCAAAGCTCTCCTCCCCTTAATGCGCGGCACGCTGAACAACATCGAGAACATCGGGATACCGCAATGCCTCACCGGCCCGATAGCGCGCGGCGATACCGGCACCGTCAACAAGCACCTCAAGATGCTTCAAGATAAAGCCCCTTCATTACTCTCTCCCTACCGGGAACTCGGGCGGCAGACCGTCCCGATAGCCCTGAACAAAGGGAGGATTAACGATAAACAGGCCAAAGAGATGGAAGAGATTTTTAAAGCGAACTGAGGAATCTTGTTCAGGAGAAGCGCCAATGAGAACAATGCTGAAAAGTAAAATCCACCGGGCCAGGGTAACCGACGCCAACATCAACTACGAAGGCAGCATCAGCATCGACAGCAAGCTGATGGCGAAGGCGGACATCCTGCCCTACGAGCAGGTGCACGTGCTCAACGTCAACAACGGCGCCCGCTTCACCACCTACGCCATCGAAGGGGAAGCCGGCAGCGGCTGCATCTGCCTGAACGGCGCGGCCGCGCGGCTGGCCGTCAAGGGGGACATAGTTATTATACTCAGCTACACCACCGTGCCCGAAGAACAAGTGAAAGACTTCAAACCGCGGATAGTACACGTCAACGAGAAGAACGCCATCATCACCAGGCTCGACGAAAAAGTTTTCGCGTGAGGTAAAGATGAGGGTCACCATCCATCAAATCAAGGCCATGAAGCAAAAGGGCGAAAAAATCGCCATGCTCACCGCCTACGACTACACCTCCGCCAAGATCGTCGACGAGGCCGGACTGCCCCTGATACTGGTCGGGGACAGCCTGGGCATGGTCGTGCTCGGCTACGACTCGACGATACCCGTGACACTTGAGGTAATGCTGCACCACACCAGGGCGGTAGTCAGAGGGACGAAAAACGCGCTGGTGGTGGGGGACATGCCTTTCATGACCTACCAGATCAGCACGGAAGAGGCGATACGCAACGCGGGGCGTTTCCTCCAGGAGACCGGCTGCCAGGCGGTCAAGCTCGAAGGGGGCGTCACCGTAGCGGATACCGTAAAGAGAATAGTCGATTGCGGCATCCCGGTCATGGGGCATATCGGCCTGACACCGCAGTCGATCAACCAGCTCGGGGGGTACCGGATACAGGGCAAGACATCCGAGGCCGCCCGCCGCCTGCTGGAGGATGCCATAGCGCTGGACAAAGCCGGGGCTTTTGCGGTCGTGCTGGAGACAGTGCCGTCGGCGCTCGCCGCCCTGATCTCCAGGAAGATCAGCATCCCGACCATCGGCATCGGAGCCGGGGCAGGGTGCGACGGGCAGGTGCAGGTCATCATCGACATCCTCGGTTCATATACGGACTTCGTCCCCAAGCATGACAAACAGTACGCGAAAATCGCCGGCATCATGAGCGACGCCATCTCGCAGTACCGCAGTGA
>JBFYTX010000042.1:0-3514 GCA_041300345.1 Dehalococcoidales bacterium
TGGCCGGCGGCATTATTACGGGTTTTGTGACCGGACTTATCGGACTCGGCGGAGCTATTCGCGGCGCTTTCCTTTTCACTGCCGGGCGGAAAAAGGAGGTCTATATCGCCACTTCGTCGGCCATCGCCCTGGCGATTGACATCGCCCGCTCGATTACTTATCTGAGCCGGGGCAGCCTCGAGTCCCGTTATTACTGGTTCATCCCGGTGCTGCTGGTTATCAGCTTTACCGGGACGTGGTTCGGCGTCAAGGTTCTCCATCGGCTGCCTGAGCCCATTATTAAAAAGGTGGTGCTGGTGATGCTCCTCTTCGTCAGCATCTTCTTTATCCTGGATTACTTTGGTATTGTCCAGACGGCCGGCTCAGGGTAATCCCGGTGTGTTTTATGGTTTTACTATTCTGTCATTGCGAGTCCGCCTGCGGCGAGCGAAGCAATCCGTCTCCCCCGCTCATCCTGAGCCTGCCGAAGGGTAGAGAAGAATCCGTCTTATCCGGGAGTGCGTCAGCGAGAGGGGCGACAGCCCCTCTTAAAACTCCCTGTCATTCTGAGGAGTCCCGATAATCTCGGGACGACGTGAGAATCTCTGACTCCGGTGTAGCATTATTAACGGAAGCAGCCCTCTCCCCTTGTGGGAGAGATTAGAGTAAGGGGTAAAAGAGGGGGAATTAAGAAAAGAGGGGCTTTGCCCCTCTTAAACACCGTGTCATTCTGAGCGGAGCCAAGAATCCGTCTTACCCGGGAGTGCGTCAGCGAGAGGGGCGCCAGCCCCTCTCAAGTTACCACCCCCTCTCCAAACAAGTAATCACTCTTCATTGTTGATGAACCCGTTTGGAGAGGGGGTCAGGGGGTGAGGTCTGTTGTCTCCCTCTCTGTTAACGGAGAGGGATATTAAGAAGGAGAGGTAAAACCACACGACAAAATCCCCTTCACTTTATACCTTGAGACGCTATATACTTAAACGGCTAAAAGCTATAAGCCAAAAGCTAATGCAAGCCGGGAGCATTTGTCATAATGTTGGAAACGAATACCAGGACATCGAAGCTAATTAGACATAAAGTCAGAAACGAATAACAGCTACAAAAATTCACTGTTTAGCTATAATACTAAAAATAAAAAAACGAAAAACGAATACTATTACTTTCTCGATTGCGCCCCGAGGGAGAAGTCCCATGTCCCGCTTTTATCTCTTTAGAATCAAAAGTGATATAATCGGTTTATGAGCGTGGCCGTCCATATCCCGCCCTCTTTGCAGGTCCTAACCGGAGACGTCGACGAGATTATTGTTACCGGCGCTACCGTCGGCGACTGTCTTCGGGAACTGGTACGGCTTTACCCGCTCCTGCGCGGCAAGCTCTTTACGGCTAAAGGCAAATTGCTGAAAGGCATCAATATCTTTGTCAACAGGACGAATGTTTTTCCTGATACTCTTACAACGCCGGTCTCTGCCGGCGATGTCGTCCACGTAGCCTATACCGTATTAGGCGGTTAGCCGGATCATTATATTATAAGGAGGTGACTTATGGCTCTGAACACGGGCAAAATCCTCAGGGTAGATCTTTCCAATGGTAAGGTCAGGACGGAGACCGTCCCCGAGAAGATCGCAACCGACTTCGTTGGTGGCCGGGGCTACGGCGTCCGTTATCTCTACGATGAAGTGAAGCCTGGCATCGACCCCCTCGGTGAGGACAATAAGCTGCTGATGCTTTGCGGCCCGCTGGCGGGCACCACCGCCCAGGCCGTCTCGCGCTGGATGACCTGCACGCTGAGCCCCCTCACCGGCACCTTTACCCGCTCGGTCTGCGGGGCGGACTTCGGCGCCTGGCTCAAGTTCTGCGGCTATGAGATGATTATCCTCGAAGGTAAAGCCGAAAAGCCGTCTTACCTCCATCTTACCCCAGACGGCTGTAAGTTGTTTGATGCCTCGGAAATCTGGGGCGAGGACACCAAAATCACCCAGGAGTGGCTGGTGCAAAAGCACGGTAAAAACACCCGCGCCGCCTGTATCGGTCCCGCCGGCGAGAAGCTGGTCAAATACGCCGCCGTCGTCTCCGACCGCCGCACCGCCGGCCGCGGCGGCACCGGTGCGGTCATGGGCTCCAAGAACCTGAAGGCCATCGCCATCACCGCCTCGCGCCGGTTGTTCCTGGCCGACCCCGCGGCTTATGAGGAGCTGGCGAAGGAGCAGGTAAAGACTATCCTCGCTAACGCTGCCTTCCAGAACCATAAAGAGTGGGGCACCACCACCACCCAGGACATCACCAACGCTATCGGCATCTATCCCGTGCGCAACTTCCGCTACGGACAGCTCGTCGACTATAAACTCGTTCTCGGCGCCGAGTACCGCAAGATGCGGGTCGGCGATATCGGCTGCTATTCCTGCGCGGCCCGCTGCGGCAAGGTGCATACTGTCCCCTCGGGCATCTACGCCGGCGCCCATTCGGAAGGCCCCGAGTACGAGTCCATCTGGGCTTTCACCGGCTCCATCGAGAGCGCCGATATCAACGCCAGTGTCGCCGCCGACCAGCTTTGCGACGACCTCGGCCTCGATACCATCAGCACCGGCAATACCATCGGCTTCGCCTACGAGCTTTACGAGAAAGGCCTGATCGGGAAATCGGACACCGACGGCCTGGAGCTTATTTACGGCAATCCCGCCCCGATGGTCGCCCTGATTAAGAAGATCGGCTACCGCGAGGGCATCGGCGACCTCCTCGCTCTGGGTACGAAACGCCTCGCCGAAAAAATAGGGCGCGGGTCTGAAGTCTACGCCATTAACGTCAAGGGTATGGAGCTGCCCGCCTATGAGCCGCGCGGCGCCAAGTCCCAGGGCTATAACTACGCTACCGCCAGCGTCGGCGCCAGCCACTGTTACGGCTATGCCGCCCAGGACATCTTCGGCGCCCCCTTTCCCCACCCCACCGACCGTTTTGATGAGGGCAACGCGGATATCGTGATCTATAATCAGAATGAGACCGCCTGGCATGAGTGCGGTGTCGCCTGCGCCTTTTCCGGCGGCTGGGGTTGGATGCCGCTTTTCGGCAAGCTGCTGGCTGCCGCCCGCGGCATCGATGCCTATTCAGACGCCGAACTGGGAAAAGCCGGCGACCGCCTCTTTAACCTGGAGCGCGTCTTTAACCTCCGTGAGGGCTTCGGACGCAAGGATGATTTCCTGCCGCTCCGCATCCGCACCGAACCCCTGCATACCCGCCAGGCCAAGGGTGAGGGACAGATGGTCAGCCATAACGACGCGTTCCTGGACAAGTACTACGAGCTGCGCGGCTGGACGAAAGAAGGCGTCCCCACTGCTAAAAAGTTGAAAGAGTTGGGTCTGGACTTCGCCCTGAAGGGCACCGCTGGCAGGAGGAAATGAAACGTGGGTGATGATTTTGCCGCGTTCAAAGACATTTTGCCTTATCTGATACCGCTGCTGGTCCTGGAGATAGTACTGCTTTTTGTTGCCATCATCGACCTTGACCGGCGGCGGTACGTCACCGGCAATAACAAGCTGGTCTG
>JBFYTX010000071.1:0-13167 GCA_041300345.1 Dehalococcoidales bacterium
TCCTAGCGACCCTCTCTGGCACTCGTTGTGAAAAATATATTAGTTCACTTTTTCAAGGCGGTATTTTATCATTTTTATGATGGTAATAACGCGAATTGTATCGCCTTCTCTCCATTGATGAGAATCATAAAATTTTCTTACCCTATTAATGCCGCGATTTTTATTCTGATTAGGACAAATATAAAAGCTACCTTGAATAACGTCTCCCATGTCAGTTTCTAATTCAATATTTTTTTTATTATCGGGAAAATAATCAAATGCTGAAGTTGGTATATAAATAAATCCGGCATCTTTATAAGCCGGTTGATAATTACTGATCACAATTCCTTGAGGAAAAGAACTCAATTTATTTTTTAATATTTCCTTCACCTTGTCCAGCACCCTGTCCGCCACGTCTCTTTTACTCATCAGGGGCAGCTCTTCCGCCTTGCCCTTTTTATCTATGATAATTACTCTATTAGTGTCAACGTCAAAGCCGGCGTCCGGCTCGGTAATATCGTTAGCTACCACCAGGTCCAGCCCCTTGGCCACGAGCTTCTTTTTAGCGTTAGCCACCAGGTCTTCGCTCTCCGCCGCAAAGCCTACTTTAATAAAATCCCCCTTGACCTCGCTTAAAATATCCGGCGTCTTTATAAGCTTAAGCGTTAAGCCCTGCCGCGACTCTTTTTT
Source organism: Dehalococcoidales bacterium (assembly GCA_041300345.1). Taxonomy (GTDB): domain Bacteria; phylum Chloroflexota; class Dehalococcoidia; order Dehalococcoidales; family RBG-16-60-22; genus JBFYTX01. The sequence goes on from JBFYTX010000071.1 coordinate 670, forward strand.
TATCTTGGCGCCGGCGGCTTTTTCCGGCTGATAGTCCGCCACCGCCGCCGTCATGAGCAGGGCGTCCGCTTTCTTTACCGCCACCGTGACTGCCTTTTTCATCTCCAGAGCCGTCTGGACTTTTATTATTTCCACCCCGGCCGGGTCGTCCAATGAGATATTGGCGCTGATAAGCGTGACTTCGGCCCCACGGTCTCTGGCCGCTTCAGCCAAAGCGTAACCCATCTTGCCGCTCGACCTGTTCCCGATGTGCCGGACGGGGTCGATCGGCTCCCGCGTGCCGCCGGCCGTCACCACGATGCGCCTGCCCTCCAGATCTTTTGGCTGCCCCAGCGCCCGCTCGATGGCCTCGATGAGCTTCGATGTTTCGGGCAGCCGGCCTTTCCCCATTTTCCCCGAGGCCAGCCGGCCGTATTCCGGCTCGATCACGGTAAAGCCCCTGGCTCTAAGTTTAGCGATGTTTTCCTGCGTGACGGAGTTCCGGTACATGACGTCGTTCATGGCCGGCGCGATGATGACCGGCGCTTTAGTCGCCAGCACGACGCACCCCAGCATGTTGTCGGCGATGCCCGCCGCCAGCCTGGCGATGGTGTTGGCGGTCGCCGGCGCTATGATTACGGCGTCCGCCGCCTCCGCCAGGGCAATGTGCTCCACGCTGTACTCCGAAGCCAGCTCGAATATATCTGTAACCACCAGCCGGCGGGTGATGTTGCGCAGCGTCAGGGGCGTGATGAGCTTCTGGGCGGCTTCGGTCATGACCGTTTCCACTTTAGCGCCGGCCTGCGTCAGCTTTGAAGCGAGGTCGGCCGCCTTGTAGGCCGCGATGCCCCCCGTTATCCCCAGGACGATGGTTTTATCCTTTAACATATCTGCTCCGTGTGTTAAGTATCAACTGACAAATGACAGGTAACAAATCCTTTCCACCCAACAACTGACGTTTCCTTATTCCTTGCTACTTGTTACTTTCCCCATTTATCCCTTGTTTAAATCGTGGATTACCCTTATGCCGGTAAGTGTCAGGTTGGGATTGACCTCATTTATAAATTTTGTCTCTTTAGCGATGATCTCGGCATAGCCGCCGGTGGCCACCACCATCGCCTTTTTGCCCAGCTCTTTCTGGATGCGCTCCACGATGCCGTCGATAAGCCCGGCGTACCCATAGATGATGCCGGACTGCATGGCGGCCGGGGTATTGCTGCCGATAGCCGCTTTAGGCCGCACCAGCTCCACCCGCGGCAGGGCGGCGGTGCGGGTGTAGAGGGCTTCCGCGGCGATGGCCAACCCCGGCGCGACGGCTCCCCCGAGGTAATCTCCTTCTTTGGATATGGTGTCGAAAGCGGTAGCCGTCCCCATCGACACCACGATAATCGGCGGCGGGTACAGGCTAAGAGCGCCCGCGGCGTTGGAAATGCGGTCGCCGCCGAGCTCCCGCGGATTATCATAGCGGATGCGGATGCCTGTCTTAATGCCCGGGCTGACCACCAGCGGTTTGACGTTAAAGTATCTTTGATAGAGGTCGGTGAACGTGGTAATCAGCGGGGGAACCACGCAGCTGATAGCACCCTCGGTAATGCCGGCCGGGTCGATGCCGCGCTGGCGCAGCAGATTAAGAACAAAGACGGCGTATTCGTCGGCCATCTGGTTATCGTGCGTCGCCAGGTTGAAATTGGCGCGCAGCTGGTCGCCTTCAAAAATGCCCGCTTTAACGATCGTGTTGCCGATATCGAAAGCCAACAGCATTTTCCCCTCCTCTTTATCCCCCGTTTTTCAACCGTTTTATCGCCGGCGGCAGCGCCGGGAGCAGGTCGGAAGCCAGCATGCCGGTATCGCCCAGCCGCTCTTTGACCGTTTCTCCGGCGGCGCCGTGCAGGTAGACGCCCAGCGACGCAGCGTCGAAAGGAGTCAGTCCCTGCGCCGCCAGCCCCGCGATGACTCCCGCCAGGACGTCGCCCGTCCCCGCCGAGGCCAGTCCGGCGTTGGCGAACGGGCTAAGGCGGCAGCGGCCGTCCGTGGTGGCGATGACCGTGTATGCCCCCTTGAGGACAATCGTCTGGTGCCACTCCGCTGCTAGCCGGCGTGTGATGCCTAGGCGGTCCGACTGTATTTCGTCGATGCCCAGCCCGCAGAGCCGGGATAATTCCACGATGTGCGGCGTTAAAATGGCGTCGTCGGTGAGCCATTGCCACCACTCCGGTATCTTGGACAGGATATTTAAAGCGTCGGCGTCCAGCACCGGCAGCGGCAGCTCTTTTTCCAGGATGAGCGAGCTCACGAACTCTACGGTCGAGGGGTCCTGCCCCAACCCGCACCCGATGAGGAAGACGTCGTACTGGCTGAACTGCCGGGTGACGATATCGCCGGCCTCGGCGGAGATAAAACCCGGTTGCGACTCCGGTAAAGGCAGGTAGGTGGCCTCGGTCAGCTTGGCGGCAAGGATGGGCTGGAGGCTCAAGGCCGTCGCCAGCGTTACCAGCCCCGCCCCCGCCCGCTGCGCCCCGCTGCAGGCCAGGTAGGCCGCCCCGATGTAGTTCAGCGAGCCGGCGGTCACCAGCACCCGCCCGAAGTTGCCCTTGTTAGCGTTGATCGGCCGCGCGGGCAAAACGCTGCGCGCCCATTGGCTGTCCATGAGCTCGGTAGTTACGGATTCCGCCAGGTCTTCGGGGATGCCGATATCGGCTATCTTCAGTGTGCCGACCCTTTCCGCGCCGGGGAAGTTGAAGAGGCCGAGCTTGGGGAAACCGAGCGTGACGGTAATATCAGCCCAGGGACAGGCGGAGTCGACGGCGCCGGTATCGGCGTCCATGCCGGACGGCAGGTCAATAGCGATGATTCTCGTGCCCCGTTCCCGGCGCGCTTTATCCGCTTTTTCCAGCGCCTGCTTGAAAACGCCTTCCAGCGGGCGCAATTGACCCGTCCCCAGCAGGGCGTCGATAACGATATTAGCGTCGGCCAGCAGGTCATCGAGTTTTTTCAGCCCCATGTCCTGTATAGCTTCAAAACAGTCGATGCCACGCTCCCGCGCCAGCTTAAGGTTGGGGTCGTCGGCCGGTCTTTCGGCGCAGAGGTAGATCATGCAATGAGCTCCCCAGTCGTTAAGGTATCGGGCCGCTACGAGGCCGTCGCCGCCGTTATTCCCCCCGCCGATCAGGAAGAGGAGTCTCTGGCAGGTGAGGTCGCCCGCGGCGGCTTTGACCTCCGCGGCCACGGCCCGGCCGGCGTTCTCCATGAGCGTGCTCATCGGTATCCCGCGCTGGACGCACTCACGGTCGATTTGCCTCATCTGGTCGGCGGTGACGATTTTCATTTATGTTGACTCCGTTTAATTGAGTGTAGCAATAAACGTGACTACGGTCAAGAGATTCAGCTTTCCCGGACCAGGTTTTTTAGTACCTCACCCCCTCTTAGTAACTCCCTTAATGCCACTTGCTATCCTCTATCCCCCTTGTTAAAATGGAGCGAATCTTAATTCGGGAGGGCTGCCATGGAAGTCAGGGTCAATCATCACCCCGGTTCCCTTTCCACCAGGGTCTTTTTCAGCGACGAAAGCGGGTTCGCGGTCGCTTCCGTCATCGTCATGGGGGAGAAGGACGCCGCCCTCATCGACGCGCAGTGGAGTCTGTCCAACGGCCACCGCGTGGCGGCGGAAATACTGGAGACCGGCAAGCGCCTGGAGACCATCTACGTGTCCCATGCCCACCCCGACCATTATTTCGGGCTGGGGCCTATAGCCGGGGCGTTCCCGGAAGCCAAAGTCGTCGCCCTCCCGGAGGTAGCCCGCACTATCAATAAACAGATGTTCGGCAAGGTCGGTTACTGGAGGGACATTATCGGGCCGACGAACGTGCCTACCAGGGCGGTCAATATCGAACCCTTAAGCCAGAACTATTTTGAGCTGGAAGGCAAGCGCATCGAGATCATCCCGGGGATCATGGGCGACCTCAAGTATAACACGGTCGTCTGGATCCCATCGATAAAGACCATCTACGGCAGCGACGTCCTCTTCAACCAGGCGCATCCGTTCACCTGCGAGATTACCGCGGCCGAACGCCGGCAGTGGATCAAAGACATCGAGCGACTTGAGAAAATGGGGGCGGAGGTGGTCATCCCGGGGCACCAGAAACCGGGCATGCCTTTCGATTATTCCGCTTTTAAATTTACTAAAGATTATCTGGTCGCCACGGACGAAGAGCTGGCGCGGACGGACGATACCGGCTCGTTTTTCCTGGCCATGGCCAAGCGTTTCCCGGAGGCCAACCTGCTCTTCCTGAGCAACGAGATGAACTCCGCCGTTTTCAAGGGCGGCCGCGACTGGCACTGGGCGGAATAAGGCAGCTTAAAACTTATTCTTGTGTATTACGTCCGCCAGCTTCCGCTTGGGCACGTGCCTGACGCCCTTGTCATCAACGAATATATTAGTGGAATCGGCAGCTATATCGGCCACCGGGCTTTCGTCGGGGTAGCCCATCGGGATGACTAAAGCGATATCGTAAGTATCGGGTATTTCCAGCAGCAGCTTGATATCGGCTTCGTTGAACATCAGTATCGGGCAGCAGCCGAGGCCCTGCTCCAGCGCCGTCAGCAAGATATTTTCCGCCGCCAGCCCGACGTCTATCTGGGTCACCCGGCGGCGGTTGGGGTCGCCTTCCCATTGCTTGTTGACCAGGATGATGGTGTAAGCTTTGGGCGACTGCTCCGGCCGCGGCCCGCCCTTGTACGGTGGCAGCTTGGCCGAGCCGCCGATGTTCTCGAATATCCCCGGCAGCACTTTGGCGTCGTTAATAACGATATATTCTAATACCTGCTGGTTGCGGCCGCTCGGGGCCAGCCGCGCCGCGTCGATGCACTTTTCCAGCGCTTCGTAAGGCACGGCCTTGTCTTTAAAACGCCTTATCGAGCGCCTTTCTAAAGTAGCTTCATAAACTTTCATCGTAATTCCTCCCTGTTATATTCAGTCGTTAACGTTGCCGGCCAGTTTTTCCAGCTTGCTCGCCATCGCCGCCCAGTGCGTTCCCCGCCAGTAGATGCGGTGGCAACCGGGGCATTCCATGTATTGCATCTGCGTCCGGTACACGTAGGGCGGCACGCGCCCGGCTATTGCCTCCCGGCTCCGGCTTTCCAGCGGCGTGTTGCACTCCAGGCAGAGCGTGAACGGCCGCGATTGCCCTTCAAGATCAAAAGCACTCATCAACTGGCGCATCTGCCGCTCCGGCTGCTCGCTCTCGATGAGTAACGCTTTAACGCGCCCGCTGCTGACGGCGCGCCGCCGCATGACGCCGGTATCGCGGGTCAGTATCACCCTGTCCTCTACCAGCGCCTCTTTGACCATCGCGGAGTCGTCCTCGCCGCTGAAAAACACGCTATCGTACCCCATCATCCTGAGCCACCTGGCCAGCCTGCCCACGTTATGGTCGACGATGAACCGTAGCCTGTTGATGGCCATCCCCCCGGGTTACAGCCGTAAAATCATCCCTTCGTGCCCGAAGCGGATGGGGATTTTCAAAGCCCCGACCGTGACCGCGACCTCGCTCTTAATGGCCTTCTCGTCGAGCGGGTTCATGTGCACCAGGACGACTTGAGGAAGATAGCCTTTGATCTCCCGGAAAGACTCAAGCTCCTGTTTTAAGAGCTCCGCGGTCAGGTGCCCCGTTTGCAGGGAGAACTCGCGCCACTTGTTCAACGAGGTGACCTCGATGATCAGCAGGTCGGGCGATATCTGCCGCCAGGCGTCGGCCAGGCTCGGCCCGGTGTCCCCCGAATAAATCACCTTTTTGCCGTCGGGAGAGGTGACCTGGTAACCGGTAGTAGGGAAAGCATGGGTCACCGGCACGGCCAATACGGAGTAGCCGGCCACGGTTACCGCCTTGCCGGCTTCCATTTCCGTGAACCTCAACGACGGCTTTTTCTCGGGCTTGGTCAGGAAATTAGGGTAAACGACGTCGTTCAGCAGGTGGGCCGTAAGGACATCATAAACGGGCTTCGCCCCGTAGATATCCAGAGTATTCCCGTGCAGCGAGAAATTAATGCCCAGCGCCGGAATATCGCGCATATGGTCGTAGTGCTGGTGGGTGACCAGGACGGCCTTGAGCTTTTGCTGTTCCGAATGGGACAGGGTGGAGGTCAGGGCGCCGGCGTCGACTGCCAGCACATCGTCGATCAGCAGGCTGATATAGCGGGTGTCCTTCGACTCTATATTATGGGCGCCGAGAATCTGGATCTTCATAACGACTGCTCCTGTCCCGATATCGTGAACGGATTAAATCTGGTCTTATAATCGTAGGCGTCCGCACCTTCGCGGCGCTTCAGCCAGTTAACGACGGCATAGGTGGCCGGCGTGCAGGCGGCCTCGATACCGACCTTGACGGCCCAGTGCTGCCAGATCATTACCGGGACGTTAGCCCCGGTGCCGGCGTAGGCCAGCGTGATGAACAGCACGGTATCCAGTCCCTGTCCCACTATCGTAGAGCCGATGGTCCGGCTCCACAGCCAGCGTCCCCGTGTCATGATTTTCATCCTGGCCAGGATGAAGGAGTTGGCGAACTCCCCGACCAGGTAGCCGCCGACCGAAGCCCCCAGCAGGCGCGGCGCGAAGCCCAGGATACTCTCATAGGCGCCCTGGTTTCCCCAGAAATCGGCGGCGGGAAGCGCCTGTCCCACCCAGGCGAAGAAGACGAAGATCAGGTTGCAGAAAAAACCGAGCCAGATGACCCGGCGGGCGACCCTGTAGCCGTAGACCTCGGTCAGGATGTCGCCGAAGATATAGCTAAACGGGAATACGAAGATGGCCGCCGGCAGCACCAGCGGCCCCAGGCCGATAACCTTGACGGCGATGATATTGGCGGTGATCAGGCAGGTAATAAAGAGGGCGATGATGATCACCAGGCGGTAGGAGATTTTCATTTTCTAAATCCAGCGGCGGCGGCGGAAGAAAATGAGCATTACGCAGGTGATAACGATCATGATGAGCGTGAGAACGATGAAAGTCGTCCAGCTGCCGGTGGTTAGACCGCCGGGCAGGTGAACGTTCATGCCGTAAACGCTGGATACCACGATAAAAGGAATAGTGATGGTGGCAAAGATGTTGAGTATACGGACGACCCGGTTAACGCGGTTGGTAGCCAGGACGAAATCAGTATCCTTGAACACCTCGATAATTTCACGGCATTCATCCAGCGTCTCACAGATCTTATTCATGTGGTCCATGAGGTCGCTATAATAGTCGGTCACGTCCACTTTGCTGAAGCGCTTCAGCTTGTTTTCCATCTCGATAAAAATATTGCGCGTGGGGAACATGACCGCCCGCTGGGTGATGATGTCCCTTCTCAGGATGCTGATTTCTTTAGCCGTTTCGATGTCTTCATCGAAGACGACATCTTCAACGTCTTCCAGAAGGCTGAGTATTTTATCGAGAACAGGAAAATAGGCGTCGATGGCGCGGTCGAGGATGCGATACAACAAAAAGCCGGAGCCGCCGCTGAAATACTCTTTACGGGACTCCTCGTTAGCCTGGCAATCGCGGAAAAGTGCCACGATAGTCTTCAGTGCTCCGGTATGAATTGTAACCAGGTAGTTTTCACCGATAAATGCCTCCCACTGCTGCTTGGTAGCCAGGCGGGTCTCTTTATGGTAGAGGGGATAGTGGAAAATAAAGAAGAGGTAGCCCGGATAAACATCGAGCTTGGAAATCTGCTTACGGCTGAGGCAGTCATCCAGCGCCATGGGGTGGAACTGGAATTTTTCGGCCAGCCATTCCGTTTCCCGCTTCGTCGGCGCCTCGATATTTACCCAGGTGAAGTCGTTATAGGTAATCGTCTCGACGTGCAGCGATTCCTGGACCGATTCTTTCTGGCCTTCTCTTTTCTTATCGATTCCCTTGTGCCATCCCAGCAGTTTGTACACGGCCGACCTCTGAAGTCCTTATTAACTATATAGTTTAACACAGTTATATAACATTGAGAATAGTTAGCGGGATAGTATTTTAATAAAAGGGGGGCGGCGGCTGGAACAGCCGTCGCCCCCCTGCTTTTACCGTCTTGAGATGCTACTTTCTCTCAATGATCATAGCCATGCCCTGGCCGCCGCCGATGCACAGTGTCGCCAGGCCGAGCTTTAGATTGCGCCGGGCCATCTCGTGGGCGAGCGTTACCAGTATCCTGGCGCCGGTGCAGCCGATAGGATGCCCCAGCGAGATGCCGCCGCCATGCAGGTTGGTCTTGCTCATGTCGATGTCCAGCTCCCGGATACAGCTGATGGACTGAGAGGCGAAGGCCTCGTTAAGCTCAATGTAGTCGATGTCTTTCAGCGAGACCCCCGCCAGCTTGAGGGCTTTCCTGGTGGCGGGGATAACGCCCAATCCCATGTAAGCGGGGTCGACGCCCCCCGTGGCGTAAGCCCGGATATATGCCAGCGGTTTGAGTCCCATCTCTTTGGCTTTATTCGCCGACATTACCACCAGGGCAGCCCCGGCGTCGGTGATCGCCGAGGCGTTGCCGGCGGTGACCCCGCCGTCCGCCTTGAAAACCGTGGGCAGCTTGCCCAGCAGCTCCACGGACGTCTCGCGCGGGTGCTCGTCGGTATCGAACAACTTTGTCTCGCGCTTGACCTTGATTTCCACTGGGACGATCTCTTCTTTAAAAACGCCGCTCTTGATTGCCGCCAGGGCGCGGTTGTTGCTTTCCAGGGCGAACTCGTCCTGCTCTTTACGGGAGATGCCGAATTTCACGGCGATGTTTTCCGAGGTCACGCCCATGTGATAGTTATAAAAGATTTCCCAGAGCCCGTCGTAGACCATGCCGTCCACCATCTCGGCGTTGAACATCCTGGCCCCCCACCGCATCTTAGGGACATAGTAGGGGACGGAGCTCATGTTCTCGATACCCCCCGCTACGATGACCTCCGCGTCGCCGGCCTTGATCGCCTGCGCGGCCAGCGCCACCGCCTTCATGCCGGAGGCGCAGATCTTGTTCACCGTGAAGGCGTTGACCTCTTTAGGCACGCCGGCATAGATGGCGGCCTGGCGGGCGGGGTTCTGCCCCTGCCCGGCCTGGAGGACGTTCCCCATAATGACCTCGTCGATCATGACTTCCTTCGGGGAGCCTTCCCAATGGGCGTTTTTCTTCTCCAGGTCGATCAGCCCCTCGTCTTTGAGAGCCTGCGGGGCATAGCCGGTGTCTCCTTTGGGCTTTAAGCCGGCCTTTTTCAGGGCCCCCTGGATAACGATGCTGCCCAGCTTTACCGCCGGCACGTCCTGCAGGGCGCCACCGTAGTTGCCGATAGCGGTCCTTACGCCGCTGACGATCACGACTTCGTTCATTCAATACTCCTTTAATAATTTTGTGCGCTCGGCCGTTAATGATCAGCGGTTAATCGGGCAAGACGCATGGACTGACTACTAAGAGTTAAAAAGTAAACAGGCTGGCGCCGCCGCTGACCTCGATAGCCTCGCCGGTCACGTAGCTCGATTCCTCGGACGCTAGGAAGACCAGGACGTTGCTGAGCTCCTGGGGCGTGCCGGGACGCCGCATCGCCAGCGTCTTGATGATGCGCTCCTGGAACTCCGGGGCGACCTCGTGGAAGGCGCCGCCGTCAATCACCCCCAGGACAAGGGCGTTGCAGGTCACGCCTTTACGGGCGGCTTCCAGCGCGACCGTCTTGGTCAGGCCGATGAGTCCCGCCTTGGTGGCGGCATAGCTGCACTGTCCTGCCCCTCCGATAGAGCCGGCGATAGAAGAAATATTAATAATACGCCCCCAGCCGCGCTCCATCATGCTCGGCAGGACGCACCTGATGGTGTTGAAAGGGCCAGTCAGGTTAACGCTCAGGTCCCTTGCCCAGTCCTGGACCTTGGTCCTGGCGGTAACCACCGCCCGCACGATGCCCGTGGCGGCGTTGTTGATGAGGATTTCGATGGACCCCAGCTTTTCCTCAACCAATTTTATGCCGGTCTGCACCTGGTCGTAGTCAGCTACGTCCATCTTGATGGCCAGCGCCTTCCGGCCCATGGCGATTATCTCCGCGGCCACTTCCCTGGCTTTTTCCATGTGGGTGTAACCGATGACGGCGACATGGCACCCTGCCCTGGCCAGTGCCAGGCAATGGGTTATGCCCAGTCCGTGCGAGCCGCCGGTAACCAGTGCTACCTTACCTTCGATGCTCATGGTTCTCTCCTTAACTCTCGACCGGCCTGGCGACTATAGCACGATTGCTATGATCGACGCAGCTGCTCACGGTCGGGTCTCGGTACGACAATGTCATTTTAAATTTTAACAGAAGGTTACCCCTGCGTCAAAAAGATGACGCGAAACTTGACTATATGTTTTACTTGTATTAATATAATAGATACATACTACCGATAACTAAATATTCAGAAGGAGGAATATGTATGTCTAAAGCAAAAGGTAACCTGGTAAAAATCCTGGGTATCATCATTATGGCGGTAATGTTGTTCACGGTGCTGCCTGGATGCACCGGGGAAGCAATTACACCGACAGTAACGGTGACGCTATCGCCTACACCTGAACCTGAACCAACCGATTTCCCCTTAGCTACTAAAAAGACAAGATTTAAAATTGCCACTACCACCAGTCTCTACGATACGGGCTTATGGTATTATCTGGAACCCCTTTTTGAAGAATATGCCGGTGTTGAGCTCGATATCGTATATGCCGGAACCGGAGCGGCCTTGAATCAGGCCAAGGCCGGCAATGTCGATGCTGTTGCGGTGCATGACCCCGACCAGGAAAAGCCGTTTGTAGATGAAGGCTGGATTTTGAACAAGAGAAGTTTTGCCTATAACTTTTTCATGATTGCCGGTCCTGCCGATGACCCGGCCGGTATTGAGGGGCTTGCCCCCAGTGATGCTTTTAAGAGGATGGCTGAAGCCGGTATCGCCAACCCTGAAGAAGTCAAATTTGTATCCAGGGGGGATAATTCCGGCACGCATGGCGCGGAAAAGAGACTGTGGGAGGGTGCGGGGTATGACTATGCCACACAAATCCAGGGTCAGCCGTGGTATGTTGAAGCTGGACAGGGCATGGATCCAACATTAACCATGGCCAACGAGATGAATGCTTATGTCCTCTGCGATGGCTCGACTTTCGTGTTCGCTAAGAGCAGATTGAGTCTCGTATCTCTGGTACAGGGCGCGACGGAAGTCACCCTCAATATATATAACATATATGCCGTCAATCCTGAAAAAATAAAGTCGGCTAAAATAACAATCGCCAACCAGTTCATCAACTGGATTATTTCTGATGATGTGCAGAAAATCATCGGTGAATATGGCGTTGCCGAGTTTGGAGGTTCGTTGTTCCAGCCGATAGCGGACGGTGGCTGCACATACCCGGCCTGTCCTGACCCGGTTGAAAACTTGAAGCCGGTTGAATGATAATAGACAGGTGACTTGATATTGTGTGGGAAAGGGGGGTGTTAGCTATAGAGACTGACACCCCCCGAATTAGTTTTTAAGGTGATAATTTGAGCGAGTTCTGGCAGGGATTTGCCAAAGCGTTTGAGCTGATAGTTACGCTGGACCCCGAAGTAGTGGAAATAACCATCAGAACGCTGGTGATTTCATTATCTTCCTGTTTCCTTGCGGCGATAATCTGCGTGCCGCTGGGGAGTTTAATACATTTCAAACAATTCTGGGGCAAGAGATTATTGATCAACTTTGTCCAGACATTCTACAGCATACCAACAGTTGTAGTAGGTCTGGTGGTTTTCGTTCTGTTTTCGGGTACCGGGCCGCTGGGTGTTTTCAAACTGATGTATACCCCCGCTATTATGGTATTAGGTCAGGTGATCCTGATCTCGCCTATTGTAACGGGGCTGGTAATTTCCGCGTTGAGTAACGTAGACAAGAATATCACGGATACTGCCCGTTCTCTGGGCGCAAACGGCTGGCAGACCATGCTGGTGACGATTAAAGACGCGAGGTTCGCGGTGATAGCGGCGGTTACCCTGTCCTTCGGGCGGGCTATCTCGGAGGTGGGACTGGCCCTCATGGTGGGCGGTAATATTAGAGGATTTACGCGCGTACTCACTACGGCGATTTCCCTGGAAACAGCCAAAGGCGATATCGAACTGTCCATTGCCCTGGGGATAATCCTCATCGTGATAGCTCTAATAATCAACCTGGGATTGAACAGGCTACAACAGAGGCGCTGATGGCTTTCATCGAGATAAAAAACGTGTACCAGAAACGGGACGGGCGGGACATACTGAAGAACGTTAATCTCAGTATCGACCGCGCAAAAGTCTTTGCGTTAATCGGCCCGACCGGCGCCGGCAAGACGACGCTGCTGCGACTTATCGATATGCTGGACAAGCCGTCGGCCGGCCGCTTCTTGTTTGACGGTATTGACGTTACAAGTTCCGATGGCGCTAGGCTGGCGGCGCGCCGCCGCTTGGCTTTTGTCCTCCAGAAACCGGTAGTCTTCAACACCAGCGTTTATGACAATATCATCTACGGCTTGAGATGGCACGGACTGGACGGGCAACGGG
>JBFYTX010000072.1:0-5287 GCA_041300345.1 Dehalococcoidales bacterium
ATGACAAGACGACAAGCTTCGTGATGCCTCAGTAAGGACCTTACTTGGCTGAAGATAATTCGCCCGGCGATAATAATAAATCAAACACCGTGCTTCGGGACTGGACTCAAGGGAGCATCACCGGCAATCTCTGGTCGCTCGCCTGGCCCATGACCGTCAGTTCCACCCTGATGACGCTGGGGCCTTTTATTGACGCCATCTGGATAGGCAGGCTCGGCTCGGCCCCGATGGCCGGCGTCATGATGTCCGGCACCATCGTCATGCTCATTAACTCCCTGATATTCGGTATTTTCACCGGCCTTCAGGCCATTATCGCCCGCTCGGTAGGCGCCGGCGATGATGCCCAGGCCAACCACGCCTCCCAGCAGGCCTTCGTCATCGGCGCCGCCCTTTCGCTATTCCTGGCGCTCATCGGCATGTTCTTCGCCGAGTCGATCTTAAGCCTCTGGAAGCTTGAGCCGGATGTGATTGAGTTCGGTGCCATCTACCTCCGCATCGAGCTTATCGGCACCTTTACCATGTCCTTCGCCAGTCTGGCCCAGCGGATAATGCAGGCCTCCGGCGACGCTAAGACTCCCATGAAGATCAGCTTCGGCACTCGCGCCTTTAATATCATCCTGTCTCCTTTCCTGATTTTCGGCTGGTGGGGCATTTTCCCGGCCATGGGTGTCAGGGGCGCCGCTCTGGCGGCTATTATCGCCCAGGGCGTTTTCGCCGCCATCTCCATCTGGATTATCTTTAGCGGCAAGACCCGTCTCCGTATTACGCTCCGGAACTTCAGCTTCGATTGGTCCATGATCTGGCGCATCGTTAAGATCGGCATCCCCGCTTCGCTCGGCGGCATCCACATGAATGTCGGCAGCATCGTTTTCATGTGGTTCATTGCCCCCTTTGGGACCCTTGCCATCGCCGGCCATATGCTGGTATCCCGCATCGATATGCTTATTCTTATGCCCGCGATGGGCCTCGGCGCGGCGGCGGGTATCCTGGCCGCCCAGAACCTGGGGGCCCTTCAACCCCGGCGGGCGGAGAAGACCGCCTGGACGGCCGTCGGTATCTTTACCGGTTTGATGTTTATTTTTACCATCGCCGTCCTGATATGGGCGGACTATATTGTCAGGCTCTTTAACGCCGAACCCGACCTCGTGACTATGGCCGGCAACTTCCTCAAGATCCAGACCGTCAGCTATATGTTCAACGGTCTGATGATGGTAATGATGAGCGTGATGAACAGCGTCGGCGATACTTTGATTGCCTTTATCGTTGACCTCGTTACGATGTGGGGCATCCGCGTGCCGCTGGCGGTCATCCTGCCGCATGTAGCCGGACTCGGCGTTTACGGCATCCGCTGGGCGCTGGTGGCGGACACCGTCTCATCGTCGATTATTTTTATCATCTATTTCAGGTCCGGCCGCTGGAAACATAAGAAAGTTTAGTCTATACTCTTGGGGCAAGTGAAAAAAGGAGGCGAGACTATGGACCTGCTTTTAAAAGATAAGGTGGCCATTGTTACCGGGGCGGGCAGCCAGATCGGCTACGGCAAGGCCATCTGCCTGACTTTAGCTGAAGAGGGATGCGACGTTGTTTGCGCCGATATTAATCTTAAAGGCGCCCGGCAGACCGCCGCCGCGGTCAAGGCTTCAGGCCGTCAGACCCTGGCGGTCAAGGCCGACGTTACCAGGCAGACGCAGGTCGACGCGATGGTCGACAGGACCATGGAGAAGTTCGGCCGCATCGATATCCTGGTGAACAACGCCGGCGCTTCCAGCCAGCTCCGGCCTTTTATGGAGATGACGGAGAAGGACTGGGAGTTCGATATCCAGACCAATCTCGTCAGCCAGATGCGGGTCGCCCGCGCCGTTTTGCCCCATATGATCAAGAGGAAGTACGGCCGTATCGTTAACACCTCCGGCGGGCAGGGGTTCCCCGATATCTCTATTTACGGTGCCGCCAAGGGCGGCGTTGTCCAGTTCACTAAAGCCCTGGCGCGCGAGGTCGCTCAATACGGAATTATCGTTAATGCCGTCGGGCCCGGGCTCGGCAAGACCGGCCTGGTCTGGCGCGCCCCCAAAGCCATGCTGGAAGGGGAGAAGCAGGCTTCCTTGTTGCACCGCCTCTGCGAGCCGCGTGACGTGGCGCCGGTGGTGGCTTTCCTGGCCTCGGATAAGTGCAGCTACATGATCGGTCAGCTCGTCCAGTTGAGCTCTTCATAGCGCGGGGGAGGGGGGATTCGTTTTTTCGCTTTTTATTTTTTTGTCAAGCTGCAGCTACGGTTCGTTCGCAGGATTTGTTTTTTGATTTATGGCAACTTAGCTTCAAAAATGGCATGGATTCGTTTTTCTATTTAGGGTAACTTAGCTACAATTTGATAATCATTCGTTTCCAACAATATGTTAACTTAGCTTTAAAAAGAGGGCATTCGTTGCCAACATTATGACCAGCTGGCGGTGGTATTCAGTTGTTAAGATACGAGACGAGCAACAAGACAGTATAAGTATATAACCGGAGCAGGAAATAGGGAAGGGGAAAATGTCGCGTTATCCTTAAAAACCCCGCCCCCCTCCGCGATGACCTTCCCGTAAGCGCCCGGTTTTTTGACGGCCGGTCTTACCGGCTGGTCGCTACCAGCCTCTTTATCCCCAGTATTCTTTCTTCGCTGTCGGCCAGCCGGCTCTCCCGCTGGTTCACCCATCTCTCGATTTCCCTGTCCGTAATTCCCAGCGCCCGCGCTATCTCGACCGTCTCCCCCGTCAGCCTTCGGGAGTACCCGGTCTTTTCCTCCAGGCGGGCCTGCACCCCGCGTGCTATGGCCTCCATCCTGCCGTCACCCGTATCCGTGCGTCTCATCATGTCTTTATTTTCTCTCCCCTTCTTCGGCGCTATCGTTATTGAACAGCCAGGTGTTAACCGGCATGTCCCATTTCACCAGGAAATCTTTAAATGCCTTCTTGTCGATTCTGTAGTGGCCGCTGGGGAGCCGGAAGGCCTTGAGCTCTTTGCTCTTGATCCATTCGAGCACCGTGCTCTTGCTTACCTGGCAGTAGTTGGCGATGTCCCGCGATGTCAGCCGGACGTTCAGCCGGTAGTTTTTCCTGGGCAAGCTTTACTCCTTTTTCATTTGGCGCTTATGTTGGCCTGTGTGTTTGACGTGTTTTTTACGAAGTCCGCATATCATCCATATATTAAGGCCATGATGCGATTTAATACATCACAAAACAGGGTAAAAAAGTCACAAAAATATCACAAACCGGTCGCTCCAGATAGGGGAATTTGTGATGTCCGGCGCCAACGGTGCGTTTGACACCACGTTATATTGTTGATAACATAAAAACTCGGGAGTTCATTTGTTCATGGCAAAGAAAAAATCGGCGGAAAACAAAATTCCGGATTTCGGCGTCAAGCACGGCCAGCGTTCCGGGCACGAGCCTGAGTCGGGCATCGTGGTGCGGAGCAAGGTCTGGCTGGAAAAGGACGGAAAGCTCTTTATGGGCTTCGGCCGGGCGACTCTTCTGGAGCGCATCGACCAGCTTGGGTCTATTTCCGCGGCCGCCCGCTCGATGCATCTTGCCTATCGCAATGCCTGGCTCTGGGTGGAGGCCATGAACCGCCTCGCCCCCTCGCCCCTGGTGGAGAAGTCTACCGGCGGCGCCCGCGGCGGCTATGCCCGCCTCACCGACGCCGGCCGCAAGATCATCGCCGACTATAAAGAGAAGCGCGCCCGGATCAGGAAAATCATCAACGGATAGCCCCGTTATATATCCCTTTAAAAAAATATTTCTCCGGTATAGCAACCCTTTATTGACTATAGCGTTATAATATAGCAGAACTCTATTGACATAAAGGGGGATCGCCATGAAAAAGCTGGTATTCCTGTCGCTCTTGATTCTCCTCGTCCTGGGCACCGTGGCCTGCGGCGCGTCGGTGGTATCACCCCGGGGTAACCTTGAGGGAGATGGCAAATCGGTTGGCTCGCCGGGCTCCGGCATTACCACGCCGCTGCCCACCGTCACTGCTATCCCTCGGCCGTCTCCTACGGCTACCGTTCCTCCTTCTCTGTCGGGTGGCGGTGCTTATGACGGCGCGTATACCGCCGAGCGTATGGTGATCCTCTCCGCCTACTTGTCCCTGGTCGTCGATGATGTCTCTGCCTCGATAACTCAGATAAGCACCCTGGCCGGCTCTTTCGGCGGCTATGTGGTGAGCTCCAACCTGGGCGAGCAGCAGAACCGCCTCTACGCTAACATCAGCTTCCGCGTGGATGCCGTCCGCTTTAATGAGGCCCTCCAGGCCTTGCGTGACCTCGCTGTCGATGTCCGGTCCGAATCTACCTCCGGCCAGGACGTTACCGAGGAGTATGTCGACCTCGATGCCAGGCTGCGCAACCTTGAGGCCAGTGAGGCGCAGCTGCTGGAGCTGATGACGCAGGCCGGCACCGTCGATGAGATCCTGAAGGTCCAGCAGCGCCTGGTCTCTACCCGTGAGGAGATCGAGCAGACCAGGGGCCGCATGCAGTACCTGGAGCAGAGCTCCGCCCTGTCTTATTTCGAGGTCTCCCTGGAGCAGTCGCGTCTCACCGTCGAGTTCAGCGCTACCGCGCGGACGGTAAAAGAAGGTGAGAATATCCAGTTCGACCCTGAAATTTCCGGCGGTTTTGAACCTTATAGTTATAGCTGGGACTTCGGCGATGGCCAGACCAGCACGGAGTACCGCCCGCTATACTCCTATGAATCCGACGGCGTCTATACCGTGACCCTTACCGTAACCGACGACCGCGGCAACGTGGAACTGAGCACCAGGACCGATTATATTACCGTCCTCGCCGGATGGAGTGCCGGCGATATTGCCGGCGGTGCCTGGAACGGCCTGGTCGGATTCGGCCGTGTCCTGCTAAATATCCTTATCTGGCTTGGTATCTTCAGCCCCCTGTGGATCGCCATCCTGCTGATTCTCTACTTCACCTGGTGGCGCAAGCGGGAAAAGAAGGCTCAATAAAGGTCAGTGCACTTTGGCTTTGCTGGTGCTGCCTCACCCCTTTTTCCCCTCTCCAGCCGGAAGCATTGAGAGATCATCACAGATATTTATGGCTGGAGAGGGGAGTGAAGAAGAGAGGGGGCTTCGCCCCCTCTCAAAATACTTCCCCCTCTCAAACATTAGTTAAAATCGATAATAGTAACTAAAACTGTTTGAGAGGGGGATTAAGGGGGTGAGCATCAAGAATTAACCAAATGTAAACAGAACCTTTTTTATCTATTTATTGTATCTTGTACCCTGGTAATTATTTCTTCTC
>JBFYTX010000096.1:0-3776 GCA_041300345.1 Dehalococcoidales bacterium
GGGCTTACGATGGATAGTCCACCACATGAAGTTGGGGATTACGTTGCGGTAGGCGCCGGGAATCTCGCCGGGCCCGTAGACATTAAAGTAGCGGGCGATGGCCACCGGCAGTTTATAGTGGTTATAGAAGAAATTGCAGTAAAGCTCGCCAAGGAGCTTGGTGATCTGATAAGGGGTATCCAAATGGAGAGAGACGAAGTCCTCCTTGAGCGGCAGGGGCGCCTGGCTGCCGTAAACGGAGCAACCGGAAGAGGCGAAAACGAACTTCTCCACGCCGGCCAGGTTGGCGTACTCCAGCACTTTTAAAGTTCCCAGGCCGTTAACAAGCTGGTCGGTCTCCGGGTTGTCCACCGAGTTCTGGTTGGCGAAATGCGCTGCCAGGTGAAAAACGAAGTCGGGACGGGAGGCGAAGGCGCGCTTGAGCGCTTCCTCGTCGAGGATGCTGCCCTGGATAAAAACGACCGACGGAGCCGCGGGGATGTTCCACCTGGCGGCGGCGGAGAGGTCATCGAGGACAACGATAGCGGCCGCCCCGGCTTTCACCAGGGCTTTGGTCAGGTTGCTGCCGACGCAGCCCGCCCCGCCGGTGATAAGGACGTTTTTTCCTTTATAGGCGCCCGAATAGTCTCTCATTTTTTACCCCCTACTGACAACCCAGACCGCACGTTAGGCGGGTAAAGACACACGTATACCAATTCTAAGTAATTATTGCACACCAGGTGATAGCTGGCAAGGGAGGTGCTACGTATTGACGTTTGATGGTATTCACTCACCCCCTTAATCCCCCTCTCAAACCAAATAATTTGTTAGCGTAATAATCGGAAAGGTTTGAGAGGGGGAAAGAATTTGAGAGGGGGCTTCGCCCTCTCTCTCGTTTACTCCCCTCTCCAGCCGAAAATATTATTGGATTATTCGATGCACCAGACTGGAGAGGGACAGGGGTGAGGTCAGTATATGTCCACCAAACTCAGACTGCCTTGCGTCTTCATTCAGCTGATAGGCGGCATGATGCCGGTCCCCTGGCTCAGGTGATAGGCGAAAAGGTAGGTGATGACGATCAGCTCGATGGCCAGGGTAACAATGACAAAGACCACGCCGCGCTGGACGTACTTGTATTTTTCCCGGTTGATACGGGCGACGCTGTAGATCTGCTTGATATAATTTTCCGCGACGGTCGATTCGTCTTCCAACATTTTAAGTAAAGTATTCTTATACACGTTCACATCGGGGAAGCGGCTGATACCGGAAAAGAAAGCGGGGTCGAGGGTGGGCGGGCCCTGGGGCGCCCCTTTCTCATGGCGAATCCTGGGACGGATAGCCATGATGAGGCTGATGATCGCCATCAGGGCGCATATAAAATAAAGCACAATCAAGGTCATCGTAAAGAAGTTCAGGGGAATGACGCGGTAATAGACGATAAAGAAGACCATGAACACGCCGAGGATGGACAGCAGCGATATCGACTTCTGGTCGGCGCGCTCGACGAGGCGGTTCTCATTATCCAGAATCCTGAGAATAATCGGCAGATTGGACACAATATCCTCCTCTGGCGGCAGATAACGCCGCCGGCACCAGGCTATTGCAGACTACGGCCGGCCTTCCATATTTTTTTCCAGCTCGCGCCTGTCTTCGGGAGTGGTCATGACGATAAGCGTGTTGTCCGACGCAAGAACATAGTCGCGGCGGGAGGGGTTATAGACCCAGTCCTCCCCTTTCTTGACCGCCAGCAATAAAGTGCGCGGGTATTTCTGCCAGTCGAGGGAAGCCAGCGTTTTGCCGGCAAAGGCCGGCGGCACGGGCACCTCTTCAACCCGCAGGTTTACGTCCTTGCCGCGCATCATCTTGTCCAGAAAGGTGACGACAGTAGGCCGGACCATCTCCGAGGCCATTCTCATGCCGCTGATATAGCCGGGGGACACGACGGCGTCGGCGCCGGCCTTGCGGATCTTCTCCATGTTCTTCGTCTCGTTGCACTGCGCCACCACCCTGATCTCCGGGTTGAGCTGGCGGGCGGTCAGGCAGATAACCAGGTTCTGGTTGTCATCGCCGGTCACGGCAAAAACGCCCCCGGCCCTTTCAATGCCGGCCTTGAGCAGGATATCGTTATCGGTAGCATCGCCCTCGATAAAGATCTCGCCGGGCATGGCTTCCAGGCTCTTGTTCACCTTGCTTCTATCCATATCGATGATGACGTGGGACCTTTTAGTCTCCCGCAACTCGTTAATGATGTGCAGGCCCGCCCACCCCACGCCGCAGATAATGAAATGATCCCTGGCCCTGGCCGCTAGTTTCTCCATCCTGCGCCTCCTGAAGGACTTGGTAAGCTCCCCCTCGACGATGGCCGCCGTGAGATTGGTAACCAGATACGCCAGCACGCCGATGCCGGCGACGGCGATAAACATGGTAAAGACCCGGGCGCCGTCGTTACCGGCAATATCGATGACCTCGCCGTAGCCGATGGTGGCGACGGTGATAACGACCATGTACAGGCAATCGAAGAGCGGGAAATCTCCTTTACCGATAAGATAGTAGCCAAACGTGCCGATGAGCACGACGGCGACCAGGAGTATACCGGACCAGACGTATTTATTACGCATCTTTCACCGCGCTACGCCGGGATCAAACAGGGCGCGTAACTACCCTTTCGTCATTCATACCATGTTACCCAAAGCCGGCAGGGGCCTTTGACAATTAGTAAATCTCAGTCTATACTAGGGGTGTGCCGGATCGATACCGGCCGAGGTGTATCCTTCACCCTCCAGAGTATTGAACATAGAATATCAGAAATCGGGGATGGAGGCAAGCCGAAAACAAACGACATGCGCAAGCGTATTTTTTATCTACTGGCGGCGGTAATGATCATCCCGGCTATCGTAGCCGGGTGCGGCGGCGGGCCGGAGCCATCGGAAACGCCCACTCCGACGCCGACACTAACGCCGACGCCCACTCCGACGCCGACGGAAACACCGACGCCAACGCCGACGCCGACCATAACGCCGGCGGAAACACCGACACCAACACCCACACCGACCGAGACACCAACGCCGACACCGACCAACAGCACACCGGTCAAGATACTTTCCATCACCGGGGCCGAGGTGCAGGTCAAGAGGGCAGGGACGGACACCTGGATCGCGGCCACGGTAGAGATGACCCTCTACGCCGGCGACACCATCAAGACCGGCAGCAGCTCCAAAACAAAGATCACGTTCTTCGAGGGGAGCACCGTAGAGCTGGAAGCCTCCACGGAGATAGCCGTGGCGGCGCTGGGACTCAGCGAAGCGGGGTCGACGAACATCGAGCTGACACAGCTACTCGGCCGGACGATCAGCCGCGTCAACAAGCTGACCGACTCGGCATCCAACTTCAACGTCGAAACACCCTCCGCGATAGCCGCGGTGCGCGGCAGCGTCATGACGGTATCCGTCACCACCACCGGCCGCACGGTGGTCACCAACGAGGAAGGCGACATCAGGGTCATCGTGGAGGGGACGGAATATCCCATCGGCGAGGGCATGCAGCGCACCATCGCTCCGGGTGAAGTGCCGAGCGCGGAAGTACCAATAATACCGCCGGGCGGATACCCGCCAGTCCAGCAGGCGAGGCTGGAAGTGACCATGCAGGCCCCGGCGGCAGCCCATGCCGGCGAGGTTATCACCTATTCATATTCGCTACAAAACACCGGCGACCTCTCGTTCAACAGCATTACGGCGAGCAACGACGTCTCGGGAGCCGCATCCTATCAGAGCGGCGACACGAACGCCAACGAACTCCTC
>JBFYTX010000103.1:0-4478 GCA_041300345.1 Dehalococcoidales bacterium
CGTAAAACTGCCTTTCGCGCGAGTTATCCACCCGGTTAAAACGCCTCTCCAGCGCGTCCTTTTTATGAGGCGAGGCCATCAGCGGATAGAACGTGGCCTGGTCGATGCCAAGCTCCTTGAACGCCATGACGTCCGCTGTGAACTGTTGTACGGTCTGCCCGGGGAAGTTAAAAACGAAATCGACGTTCAAGGTATCGAATTGCCCCTCCGCGGCAAGAAGTCGCTTTTTGACCTCCGCCGCCGGGCCGTTGACCCGCCCCATCGTTTTAAGCACCTGGTCGTCGAAGCTTTGCACCCCGATGGATAGCCGCTTGACCCCCGCCTGCTTAAGCAGTTCGACATTAGCGGCGGTCAGCTCCCGCGGGGTAGTCTCCAGCGAAATCCCGGGGGTGTTGAAAGCGGCGCGCAGATACTCAATGAACGACGATAGCTCGTCCATGAGGACCGTGGGCGTGCCGCCGCCGAAATAGACGCCGGAAAACCGGAAACCCCGCTCGATATAAAGATCCAGCTCTTTCCTGAGGTCGATGAAATAGCGGCGGGCCAGTTCTTCGTCAAAAAGGTAGCGGTTGAAGCAGCAGAAGGGGCAGAGCGACCGGCAGAAGGGTATATGCACATAGAGCGCCGGGCTGGCTTTACCGCTCTCCTGCCACCTTACCAGGTCATCGTTAAATACATTTTCCAGGCGGCGGAATTTCCGCCCCTCGCGCCTGGTAATATAACTCACGATCTCAGGTATCACCGGCAACCTCTTCAATCCACCTTTTCGGCCAATTCTTCACGACTTCTAATCCCGGTAACGCTGTCCAGAAACTCTTCAAGCGAACCGCTCTGGTCCCGCAATGCCCTGAGCTCTTCCCCGATGGGACTGACGGAGGTGGGGCTATCGGCGTAGGCGCCGTGGAAGGCAAAATAGGCCTGGTTAAGCTTCCTGATATAGTAGCCGTTCTGCGCCAGGTAGAGCCGCTGCTGCTCCATAAAGGCCTCGGCATCCCCGACTTCACCACGCGCCAGGAGGTCGTCCACGGCGAGCCGGGTCTCCCTCATCGTTTTAACAAAATCAAATATCGGCTCACCGGCCGGGGGCGCCGACGAGGGCGCCGCGGCCACCGGTTCCCCGGGCACATATATCCGGTAGATAATGGCGGCGATCTCACTACCGACCATACCGGCCACAGTCTCGTTGATGGTGGAAATATCATAGTCGGAATGGATACCGAGCTGGTCGAGCATATACCTGAACCCCAAAGGCGTGAAGGAAAGATACTGATGCATCCACTCGTGGACGATGGTCTCGACGGTGAAACGCAGGTCGGCCTCGTCCAATACGTAGCTGGGATAGGTCGAAAGCCCGCCCAGACCCTCCACGATAGCGGAGTAGCCGAGGCTTTCGACCCCTGTCTCGATAGCCTCCATTTCTTCCAGGGTCATATCCGGCAAGAGATCAACTTCCTTGATGTTTTCGATGCTATCCCGCGGAGAGACGATAAGCACGTGCGGCGGTTGGCCGAGATGGATCTTTACCGGCGGTAAACCGACCTTGATATCGATATACCTGTCCAGCGGGTTGAAGATGCCCTGGGAGGAGAGGGTTTCCCTGACCTGTATCTCCAGCGCCTTTTCCACAGCCGCCCGTCGCAAGGCGTTCTGACTTCGTAATGTGTCGATCTCGCTTTGCAGCCGGGCAAGGTCGCCGGTATAGCTGCCCGCCCGGACGGCGTTCTGCGTTGCCTCCAGGTTCCTTATTTTGGCCGAGTTAGTAAAATAAGTGATGACCTCGAGGGTCGCATCATCCGTCCGGTCCTGGCCCTGTAAAAAGTCCAGGGCTTCCGCGCTGATAGCTTCGAACTCCCAGGCAACCATCTCGAAGCGATAGGGCTCGACGATCGCTTCAACCTGCCCGTCTAACCCGCCGGCATTCCCGCAGCCAGCTGCCGGGGTGACAGCCACCAGCAAAATAACGAGCAGGAGAACGGTTCTATATTTCGACATAACGTTTGAAGTCTAGAGTTTGGACTTAACTATCGCGATGATCTTCGCCAGGGTCTCGCCGGTCTTTTCATTGATGACGCAATCGGCATAATGGTCGTGGGGGGTCTCGGTCAGGTTCATAATTATAAGTTTGGCGCCGCTGGTTTTAGCGATGACCGGCATCTGGGCCGCGGGATAGACCACCAGCGACGATCCGGCGGCGATGAAGACATCGCACCCCGCCGACCTTTCTTCCGCTTCCCGGGTCTCCCGCTCCGGCATGGACTGTCCGTAGGCGACGGTGGCCGGTTTAAGGATCCCATGGCATTTGCCGCAGCGGGGCACCTTCTCGCCGGCGAGCATCTTCTCGTGAGCGTAATCACGCGGGTAACGCTGATGGCAATCCAGGCAGTCGACCCAGTGCATCGTGCCGTGGAGCTCCAGCACCTTTTCCGGCGGCGTGCCGGACTTCTGATGGAGGCCGTCGGTGTTCTGGGTGATAACGCAGTCGAGCTTGCCCATCCGGTGAAGCCCGGTGACAGCGAGGTGGCCGGCGTTGGGCTCGGCTACCTTGACCGTCTCCCAGAACATGCGGTGGACCTGCCAGTATTTTTCCCGGATATCCTCGCTGCGGAGGAAGTTGGGCAGGTTCAGCTCATCGGGGTCGAACTTGCTCCAGACGCCCTGCGGCCCGCGGAAGTCCGGGACGCTCGATTCCGTGCTGAAGCCGGCGCCGGTAAAAACGACGACCTTTTTTGCCCCGGCGATCATAGCGGCGACGGTCTCTATATTATCCATAGTGTTCACTACCCTTTCCATTTATTCGTTTTTCGTTTTTTTTATTTTTCGGTTTGTAGCTAAATTGTTGAATTTCGTAGCTGTTATTCGTTTTAGTATTTATGTAAATTCAGCTTCAAACCGGTGGTTATTCGTTTTTGTATTTATGTTAAACCAGCTATAAAATACGGGCTATTCGTTTTCGATTTCAGGTATTCGCTGTTATTGTTATGGAAAGTGATTTTTTAACTATTAGCGTTTAGCTATCAGCTATTTAAAGTATATAGCGTTTCATGGAAGAAAGGAAAGAGGATCTTGTCGTGGATGGCTTACCTCTCCCTCTTTATCTCCCTCTCCGTTGACAGAGAGGGAGAATAGACCTCACCCACTACCCCCTCTCCAAACAAGCAGATAGGGTTAAGTCGAGTGATTATTTATTTGGAGAGGGGGATAAAAAATGAGAGGGGCTGGCGCCCCTCTCGCTAAAGCACTTCCTTATTTCACCCTAACCCTACCCTTTCCTATAAAGGGATAGGAATGCTTCCATCAATAGTGCTACACCGGAGTCAGAGATTCTTACGTCGTCCTTCCTAGGGAAGGATGGAAGGACTCCTCAGAATGACAGGGGAGTTTAAGAGGGGCGGAGGGGGAGACGAAAATCTCCCTCCTGTCCCTTCCTTCGGCTGGCTCAGGACAGGCTTTTAAACGAGGGGCGCCAATACCCGGAAAAGGGAGTTTAAGAGGGGCGGAGCCCCTCTTTTCTTATTTCCCCCTTCCCTTAATCCGAAGGGAAGGGGGACAAAGGGGGATAGGTCACAAATAATATAGCTATGCCGTCGGGGTTTTTAGTTTAGTCCAATGGAATAGTGAATTTTCCGTTCTTATAAAATAGCCTGCCGTCAACGGTTACTTCGCCGTTTTGACGCATATCACAGATCATATCCCAGTGAATGGCCGAGATATTTTTCCCGCCTGTTTCAGGAAAACCGGCGCCAAGTGCCATATGGAAACTGCCTCCGATCTTTTCATCGAAGAGTATTTGCCGGGTAAACCGGGAAATATTTTCGTTGGTGCCGAAGGCAAATTCACCGACACGCCTGGCTCCTTCATCGGCGTCCAGCGTTTTCAGCAGGAAATCCTCGTTTTTCTCGGCCGAGGCTTTGACAACCTTGCCATTTTCAAACCAGAGACGTACGCCGGTAACCTCGTGCCCGGCCTCAATGGCAGGATAAGGAAAATAGACGTGTCCGTTCATGCTGTCTTCGATAGGCCCGGTAAAGACCTCCCCGTCCGGCACGTTTTCATGGCAATCACAGTTGATAAAACTACGCCCGGCAATACTGAATGTCAGCTCGGTCTCCGGAGCAGTGACGTGAATTTTCTTCTTCCCTTTCAACCAGTCCACGATCTTTTGCTGGCGGGCAGAGAAACGTTTCCAGTAGCCGATGGGGTCGTTAATGTCTCCCAGGCAGGCCGAATAAACAAAATCCTCATAATCGGACAGGCTCATCTCGGCATCCTGGGCATAGGCGTTGGTAGGATACAAAGCAAATGTCCAGCGCACTTCACCCCGCGCGAACCGCGCCAGGAAATTCGTCCGGAGCTCCGTGCGGGCTCGCTGGCGTATCACCACGCGGGTAGGATCAGCGTTGGTGAGGGCTTTAGTGTTTTGCTCTCCGCCGATACTAATCAAGACGTCATAGGTCTCATAGACCAGTTTAACCGGAGGC
>JBFYTX010000123.1:0-2780 GCA_041300345.1 Dehalococcoidales bacterium
GATCAACCGGGAAATGCCCATAGCTATCCCCAGGCAGACCGCCCCGATGGTCGGATAGAAATAAAACGGATAGCTGATACGGTTGGTGATGAGGCTGGCAGGTATCCAGAGCAGGTAGGTGCAGAAAAACCACGCCGTTCCGAACAGCCCGGCCTCGTCCTTCCTGATAGCGAGATACAGCAGGTAGCCGAACGCCGGGATGACCAGCACCCACACCGAGGGGCTCATCATCGAGAGATAGTGCGGCGCCCAGGCGAAAGGCATGATCTTGGTGGGGTTCACGAGCCACTCCCAGGGCCGGGCCATGCTGTCGTGGGTGGTGTTATGGAAGGTGAGGCTGCCGGCTAGGTCGAACATGGTCTGGACACGGTCGACCGGGTTAACGAAATCGTGGGTGACGGTGTATTCCAGCACCGGCAGCAGCACTGCGAAGGTAATGATCGAAAGCACTATCGCGACGGCGAACCAGCGGGAGCGGGGGACGCGGCTCAAGAACCAGTGGGCGATCAACACCGGCATCGCCAGCGCCCCGACCACTTTGCCCAGGGCGCTCAGCCCCACGGCGATGCCCGAAGCCCAGTACTTGCGGGTCAGGTAAAGCAGGAAGGCGGCCAGCATGAAGAAAACATAAAAGACATCCAGCATGGCGACGCTGTTCTGGATGAAGGTCATGTTCTCGAATCCCAGCAGGAAAGTGGCGATGGAGGCGGTGCGGTTGGACAGGCCGAGCTTGCGGCAGATGAAATAGAAAATAACGATGCCCCCCGTCCCGAAGAGAATCGGGAGAACGCGCCAGCCCCACGGGTTGTCCCCGAATATCTCGATGCCCGCCGTGATCAGCAGCTTGGAAAGCGGCGGGTGCTCCAGGAAGGTGAATTTATGCTCGGCGATGATGCCCCGGGCCTCTTTAATATAGTGGTTTTCATCCAGTATGAGCGTGTTGGGATTGGCGATGATGACAAAGTGTAGTATAAGCGTCGTCAGCACGATAAGGCAGAGCCAGATGTACTGCCAGCGGTAAAGCTTTTTAAGTAACGAAAGCACCGACTTCAAAGCGAAAGTACTCCGCTGTTCTTCACTAAGACGCCAGATATTATTATACCTCTTTACCTATTTTGCTTAAAGGATTATAATATATTGGCCTATTATATAGAACGTAAAATTCACCATTGGGGGAAGGGCTTGGTAGCATTATTCATCGTCTCTATCGAAGCAGGCGCGGGCAAGACCGCCCTCGGCGCCGGGCTGGCCGTTAATTTCCTGAGCGACGGCCGGAAGGTCGGCTATCTGGCATCAGCCGGCGATGCCAGCGCCGCTTTTATGGGTAAGATCCCGGGACTTGATGTCATCGACAAGCCCGGCGAAGATTATGACGTCATCCTGGCAGAAGGCAGGCTGGGGAACGGCGCCGGAGATGAAACAACTCAAGCCGCTTACGCGGCGGCGAAAGAAATGAAAGCCAGGGTCATCGCCGTGGAAGTCTACCCGGGCGGCGACCCTCGTTTCACCGATGTTTATCAAGGCTTCGGCGGTGATTTCCTGGGCGTCGTCGTCAATAAGGTGCCGGCCGGCCAACTCAAGCGCGCGCGAGCGGAAGCTGAAGCGCGGCTGGGGGCAGCGGGGATAAAACTGCTGGGCGTCATCCCGGAGAACCGGGCCTTACTGGCGATAACCGTTGGAGAGCTGGCGGCAACGCTCGGCGGAAAGATCCTGAACAACGCGGAAAAATCGGACGACCTGGTGGAGAACTACATGCTGGGGGCGCTAATTGTGGACTCCGGGCTCGACTACTTCGGGCGGAAGAGCCGTAAAGCCGCCGTTCTCAGGCAGGAGCGTTCGGACATGCAGCTGGCCGCCCTGGAGACCTCGACCGCCTGCCTGGTGCTCAGCGGGAATGTTGATAAGCCACCGATGTACAACGTGATGTATAAAGCGGAAAGCCGCGGCGTCCCCGTTATCACCGCCGCTGCTCCGGTGCCTGAAATCGCCTCGAAGATCGAGGCTACCATACTTAATACGCGGCTGAACCAGGTAAAAAAGCTGAACGCGCTGGCAGAAGCGGTCGGCCGCAACGTGGACATGAAAGCTCTGGTATAACTAAGGAGGATATCGACAAACCGGATTAACCGTCATCCGTCCTTTACATGTTCCTTACTCCTTGAAAAAGGGGGAGTGGGGGAGGTTCCTGGGGTGGCTATAATGCTCTGGGAATTTTTATTTGAAAGACTGCCGGACATCGATAAAATAATCTCATAAAGGGGGGCAGGTGATTGAATGCGCTAGGAAGACATCTACTGGTTGAACTGCACGACTGCGACAGGGAGGCTCTGAACGACACGGAGTTACTCCGCAAGGCCATGGTGGAGGCGGCTATCGACTGCGGCGCCGAGGTGCTCGGCGACTCCTTTCATCATTTCAATCCCCAGGGGGTCAGCGGCGTGGTCATCATCGCGGAGTCGCACCTCTCGATCCACACCTGGCCGGAATACGGCTACGCGGCGGTCGACGTCTTTACCTGCGGCACGACCGTCAAGCCGGAGAAAGCGGCCGAGGTGCTGATCGAGAAGCTCGGGTCGCAGAGCCATTCGATGGTGGAGATCCCGCGCGGCATCCTGGAGACGGTCCCGGTACGGTGATTTATGGATACCGATCCTGATAAATGGCTTGACGAAAGAGTTAGCACTAATTTGGTCTATAGACACCGGATAGAAGAGGTGCTCTATGAAGGGAAGACCAAGTATCAATCTGCGCGGGTAGTGCGTTGCTCAAATCTCGGAATT
>JBFYTX010000129.1:0-2852 GCA_041300345.1 Dehalococcoidales bacterium
CACAGGTAAGGATAATCCACGGCAAGGGAACAGGCATGCTGCGGGAAACGGTGCGGCGGGTGCTGGGGAAGCACCCGCTGGTGAAGGGGTTCCGGGCAGGCGAAACATGGGAGGGGGGAGAAGGGGTCACCATCGCCGAGTTCAGCGAGAAGTAAAACAGGGGGTATTTATGGCAAAGATAACGCATAAGCAAAGCGCAGGGACCAGAAAAGCGTTCCCGGGGCATTACCCCATGAAAACACTGAAGAGGGTAGAAGAGCCGACTATCAAAATTACCGATGATATTCGTAGGTTCGATGAAAGGCAGCACGGTTTTGCCCGCGCGATGAGGGGAGAGCTGGGAGATGTGGCGCAAAGAGAGATGATGCGTTTCGTACCTAAATTCCCACTCGGCGCCTCTTTCATCAGAACGATAGCTCCCCTAGCGCAAGCCGTCGACGGTGAAATTGCCAAGTCAAGAGCGCCCATCCCGGAGGACCCGGAGCTAATGAGTCGGCACATAAAAAGTCTGGGGTATTTTTTAAGAGCGGATATCATGGGCATCTGCCGATTGCCCCAGTATGCCGTGTATAGCCACAACCTGACGGGAAAGCCGGTAGAACTCAATCACACTAATGCTATAGTGATAATAATAGACCAGGATTACGAGACCATGCTGGGTTCTACCGGAGACGATTGGATATCCAGCTCGCAGAGTTTCATCGGCTATACTAATAGCGCCCTGATATCCTGTGTCATGGCTGATTACATACGAAAGCTGGGTTATCCGGCGCGGGCGCACCATGCCATGAGCTATCAGGTAGTGGTACCGCCACTATTATTACTGGCAGGGATAGGCGAGATGTCACGGGCGGGCATCGTACTCAATCCATTTCTGGGAACGCGCTTTAAAGCGGCGGTAGTAACGACTGACCTGCCCCTGGACCCAGACAAGCCAATCGATTTCGGGCTACAGGAGTTCTGTGAGAAATGCCTGAAATGCGCCAAGGAATGCCACGCCAACGCCATCCCCAAAGGGGGTAAGGTAATGTACAACGGCTATGAAACGTGGCATTTCGATGCCGATCAGTGCAGTAAATTCCGGACGAGCAACCCTCACGGCTCAGCCTGCGGGCGGTGTATTAAAGTCTGCCCCTGGAACAAGCCGGAAGGCTGGACGCACGATGTGGTGAGGTGGATGATAAAGCACACCCCGGTAATGGACAGATTTATCGTCAAGATGGACGATGTCCGGGGTTATGATAGAGCGGATGAAAGATATAAATGGTGGTTCGACCTGGAAGAGATTGATGGTGAAATTAAAGTGCCGAAGAAATCAAGTTGATAATTGAACAGGAGTCAGAATTTCCGGTATAATTATCCTGTGCCGCATGGTGGGTGTAGCCCAGAGGCCTAAGGCGTCAGGTTGTGGCCCTGAAGAACGAGGGTTCAAATCCCTCCACCCACCCCACTCCTCCCTTCTCCACCAACAATACCTCACCGCCAGGGATTTGTTCCTTTGACGAGTAATCAAATCCCTCCACCCTAATAAAAACCAAACACCAAGAAACAATTACCAAACCACCCGACCCCTTGCCGCAAGTACCACTATCCGTCTTTCAACCGTACCTATAGTCATTTCCGCGACACCTATGAGACCGCAACCCGACTAATCCTTACGGACTCAGCCGGGGCGCCGGTTAGCCTAAAGGACTATGGCCGGCTCCAAAACTATTAGCCGAAAAGATTAAAGTCGGGGGGAGAAGTGAAGTAAAGTAGGTTCCGGTTATCTTGATGACGATGTTTTTATTGGATATCATTAGGACTACGGGGTCAGGGAAATTCAGGGCATGTTAAAAACGAGGATAATCAACCAGACGTGGAACCGGCCGGTCATCTGGCAGGACCGCTTCCTGCCGGAAGAGCAGAAAGCCGCCATGATCCTGGCGGTGGCCTACCGCGGATTCAGCCTGGCTTTCGCCGTAGCGCTGATCTTCCTCGACAGCCGGGTCGGGCTCCGGCCGTGGCCGGATGTAGTTATCATCGCAACGGTCAGCGCCTACACTTTATTTAGAATCATCTGGCCGCTGCCGCGGCGCAACCGGGGGTTCACGTACATCAGCTTCGGCCTCGACCTAGTCGTAGCCCTGGGCGTACCGATCTTTACGGGCGGACTGTACAGTCCGTTCCTTATCTACTCGCTATCGCCGATCCTGACATCGGCGGTATTATTCCGCCGCCGGACGACGCTGATATTCGCCTGCCTGCCCGCCATATCAATCGCCACCGGGTACGCGGTCGATGTTACGACATCGATGGCCCCGGCCCCGAGCCTCAATATCTATACTATCGGTTTCCTGATCATATACGCGGCCGGCGCAATCCTGCTGGCATGGCTGCCTTACGTGGTCAAGAACTCCTATGAAGAAACGAAGACGGCGGCAGTCCGCGACGAAAGAAAAAGGCTCTCCAGGGACATCCATGACGGAATGGCGCAGACCGTGGGGGTAATCTCGTGGAAACTGGACCTGCTGCAAAAGAAAGTAGCCGCCAGCCGTTCGCCGAAGCTCGTGACCGAAGTGGAAGAAATCGGCGGGCTGGTAACGCAGCTCCAGACAGAGACGCGGGACGTCATTAACGAGCTGCGGCTCCACACGCCGAGCGACGGAGGGTTCGTGTCCGGGCTATCACAGTGCGCCGCCGACTTCACGCAGAAGTACGGCACCAGGTGCGAAGTGAGCGTGGCTGGCGAGGAAATGGAAATCCCGGCGCCGACGGTACTGGAACTCCTGTGCGTGGCGCGCGAAGCCCTCTCCAACGCCAGGAAACATGCCTTCGCCAGTAAAATCGAGCTCTCGCTGAGGTTCAGGAGC
>JBFYTX010000136.1:0-6448 GCA_041300345.1 Dehalococcoidales bacterium
ACCTACATTCCGTAGTCGCCCATGCCACCCATGCCCCCCGCCCCGCCCGGCATCGCCGCGGTCTCTTTCTTCTCCGGGATGTCCGCTACCAGGCTCTCCGTTACCAGCACCATGACTGCGATGCTGGCCGCGTTCTCCAGGCCCACCCTGACCACCTTGGTCGGGTCGATGATGCCCTTCGCTACCATGTCCACGAACTCGTCGTTCTCGGCGTCGTACCCGAAGCCCTTCTTGCTGCGCTTCACCGTATCGATGATTACCGAGCCGTCCTTGCCGGCATTGGTGGCTATCCAGCGCAGGGGCTCGGTGACGGCCTTGCGGATGATGTCCACTCCCGTCGCTTCGTCCCCGGTGACGACCAGCTTGTCCAGGGCATGCAGCGCGTTAAGCAGCCCGACGCCGCCCCCGGGCAGGATGCCTTCTTCGACCGCCGCCCTGGTGGCCGAAAGCGCGTCCTCGACCCTGTGTTTCTTTTCTTTGAGCTCGGTCTCGGTGGAGGCGCCAACTTTGATGACGGCTACGCCGCCCACCAGCTTGGCCTGTCTCTCCTGGAGCTTCTCTTTGTCAAAGTCGGACGTGGTCTCCTCGATCTGGGCTTTGATCTGCTTGATCCTGCCCTTGATCTCTTCCTCGGAGCCCTTGCCCTCGACGATGGTGGTGTTGTCCTTGTCGGAGGTGACCCGCCGCGCGCGGCCGAGGTCTTCCACGGTCACGGAGTCTAGTTTGCGGCCGACCTCTTCCGAGATGACCTTGCCGCCGGTAAGGATGGCCATGTCTTCGAGCATGGCTTTACGCCTGTCCCCGAAGCCGGGGGCCTTGACCGCCAGGACGTTGATCGTCCCGCGCAGCTTGTTGACCACCAGTGTGGCCAGCGCTTCCCCGTCCACGTCTTCCGCGACGATCAGCAGGTTCTTGGAAACTTGCAGGATTTTCTCCAGCGCGGGCAGGATGTCCGCCACGGCGGAGATTTTCTTATCCGTAATCAGGATGTACGGGTCTTCGATGACCGCTTCCATTCTCTCGGCATTGGTGACGAAATAGGGGCTGATATAGCCGCGGTCGAACTGCATGCCCTCTACATATTCTATCTCGTACTTGGTGCCTTTGGACTCTTCCACGGTGATGACGCCGTCCTTGCCGACCTTCTCCATGACCTCGGCCAGCAGGTCGCCGATTTCTTTATCTTTGGCGGTGATGGTGCCTACCTGGGCGATCTGTGCCTTGTCCTTGACCTCCGTCGAGGATTTCTTGAGCTGCTCGACGACCGCCGCCACGGCTTTCTGGATGCCCCTCTTGAGGGACAGCGAATCAGCCCCGGCCGCGATGTTCTTGAACCCGCCGTTAATGATGGCATGCGCCAGGATGGTGCTGGTGGTCGTGCCGTCGCCGCAGGCGTCGTTGGTCTTGCTGGCGGCCTCTTTAACGAGCTGCGCCCCCATGTTCTCGAACGCGTCCGGCAGCTCGATGTCCTTGGCGATGGTCACCCCGTCGTCAATGACCGAGGGCGCCCCCCATTTCTTGTCGAGCGCCACGCAGTGCCCTTTAGGCCCCAGGGTCACTTTAACGGCGTCCGCCAGGGCATCTATCCCTTTCTTCAGCGCGTGCCGTACTTCTTCCCCGAAGATTATCTGTTTGGCCATATTTCTTCCTCCTTGTCCTTCCTCTGTGAGGGCTACTTGCCCTTCTTGGCTAAAATATCGCTCTCGCGCAGGATGATGAGTTCAACGTCGTCGACCTTGATTTCCGTGCCGCCGTATTTGGCGTAAATGACCCGGTCGCCCACTTTAAGGTCCATGGGTATCCTCTCGCCATCCTCGTTCAGCTTCCCCGGCCCCACCGCCATGATTTCCCCCTCCTGTGGCTTTTCTTTGGCTGTATCCGGCAGGTAGATCCCGGACTTGGTCTTCTCTTCCTTCTCGCTCGGTTTTACCAGCACTCGGTCAGCCAGCGGCTGTAATTTAGCTGCCATTGAGATTCCTCCTTCCTGTTATTTACATCTGGATGCCTGATGACATATTTTAGCACTCTCCCCTAGAGAGTGCTAACATCATTATCATACCGCAGTTAGGGCATCAGCGCAACTTAAGATAGGGTCTATTACAGGCAATCACAGCTATTCGTGTCATTAATTCTCTCTATTTCTCGCGATTTCTCCATAATATGGCTCAGGCCAGCCTGTATTTTCTATCGCTGTTTTTTTACTTTATTACTTTTATTATCTTTACCTCACCCCTGCCCCTCTCCAACCTGAAGGGTTTGACCTCACCTCCTCAGTCCCCCTCTCCGCATGCGGAGAGGGGGAAGAAAAGAAAAGAGGGGCGAAGCCCCTCTTAAACTCCCCGGCTTTGTAGTTTCCCCCTTTGAAAAAGGGGGAGTAAAAGGGGATTTTCGTGCCCCGTTGCTTTAAGGGAGTGCGTCAGCGAGAGGGGACGAAGCCCCCTCTCAAATTCTCTCCCCCTTTCAAACAAGGAATATATCGAGCATAAATAATAAGACTGTTTGAGAGGGGGTCAGGGGGTGAGTATCGAAATCAACCCCTTTGTTGTGTCCCTTGCATCTCTAGGTATATAATAGTCACAAGTTTTTCCTTTTAGCAGGCATAGCGGAGGCAGGCCATGGCTGAAGAATTCGTGGTCGTTAAAGACCTTCATAAAAGTTTTAAAGACTTTAAGGCCGTCAACGGCGTTTCGTTCACCATCAATAAAGGCGAGATCTTCGGCCTGCTCGGGCCCAACGGCGCCGGCAAGACCACCACCATCCGCATGCTCTCTACCGTCCTTGAGCCGGACAGCGGCGATATCACCATCGGCGGGCATTCCGTCCGGCGCGAGGCGGCCGCCGTTCGCGCCATCATCGGCGTCTGCCCCCAGGAGCTTGCCCTCTATGAAGACCTCTCTGCCTTTGAAAACATGGTGTTCTTCGGGCGGATGGCGGGACTTGAAAACAAGGAAGCCCGCGTGCAGGCGATGAAAAACCTGGAGCTGATGGGCCTGGAAGACCGGGCCAGGGGCAAAGTCGCCAAGTTCTCCGGCGGCATGAAGCGGCGTATCAACCTGGCCATCGCCCTCATGGGCAGCCCCCGACTCCTTTTCCTGGACGAGCCGACCGTCGGTATCGACCCGCAGTCGCGTAACCACATCTTCGAGAACATCCAGGGCCTCCAGAAAAAGGGCCTGACCGTCCTCTATACCACCCACTACATGGAAGAGGCCGACCGCCTCTGCAACCGCATCGCCATCATGGACGGCGGGCAGATCATCGCCAACGACACGTCGCGTAACTTGAAGTCGCAAATAGGCCCGCCGGACAGGGTCTCCTTGGAAGACGTTTTCTTAAAGCTGACCGGGCGCAGCCTGCGCGATTAAGCGAAGCTATGAAAAGGGCCCTATTAATCACCCTCAACGAAGTCAAGCTGTATTTGCAGGATAGAGGCGACCTTGCTTTCAGCCTGCTCCTCCCTATCGTTACCTTTGCCCTGATCTACGGCGCCTTCAGCGGGCAAACCCTCTTTAAAGCCACCGCCAGTATCGTGGATGAAGATCATGGCGTTTATGCCGCGCAGCTGATCGAACAGCTTGACGGCATCGACGGCATCAGCATCGAGATGCTCGCCCCGGACGAGGCCAGGGCCAGGCTCGATAACTCCGACCGGCTGTTCGTCCTGGACATCCCCGCCGGTTTTTCCGCCGCGCTGGAGAACGGCGGCCGGGCGCAGCTTAATTTCTGGCAGCGGGGCAACGGCGGGCTGGAGGGGCAGATACTCTCCAGCATTATCCGCGGCCTCGCCGAAGAAATGGGCAAAGCCTTCCTGATAACCGCCCAGGTCAGCATTAACGTGCAGGGGACGGGCGTTACTGAAAGCCAGATCGACGCCGCCGTGCAAAAATACCTGGATGCCGAGCGCTTGACACCGGCTCTAAGCATGAACGAAGTGGTGGTGGGGGGCACCGCCGACCTCGTTAACATGTACCTGCCGGGTATCGTCACCATGTACGTCCTCTTCGCCCTGACGATGGGGGCGCGGGTGATCGTGGAGGAGCGGCGGCGCGGCACGCTGGAGAGACTGCTCACCACGCGGCTCAGCGCCGGCGAGCTCTTTTTCGGCAAGTATATCGCCGCTATCGCCCGGGGCTTCGTGCAGACGGTGATATTGCTGGCCCTGGCCTACGCCGTCTTCGGGATGTTCACCCCGGTTACTTTCCTGGAATCGCTGTTCATCATCCTGGTCTATTCGGCCGCCGCCTCGGCGCTGGGCCTCATCATCGCGTCGGTAGCGCGGACGGAGGAAGCGGCCAACTGGATAGGGACTGTGTTCACGATGTTCATGGTGATGCTCGGCGGCACCTTTTTCGCGGTGGAGCCGGGGTCGGTGTTTTACATGCTGGGCAGGATATCCATCAACAGCTACGCCAACGAAGCCCTCAGGAAGGTCATCGCCGAGGGGGGCACGCTCGGCGACGTGGTGATACCGCTGGCGATTTTTATCGGGGTGGGCGCGGTCGCGCTGGTTATCAGCCGGCTAATTTTTAAAGCCGTGCCCGGTGGCAAGTAGTTCGACGATGAAGAGCTTCAAGCAGACTTGGTTTATCGCCCTGAAAGACCTGCAGATCTTTGCCAGGGACCGCGCGGCGTTGTTCTTCTTCATCATTTTCCCCTTCCTCTTCATCATCATGTTCAACTTCCTGCTCAAGGACGCGGGCGGCGGAGACACCCGGCTGGAGCTGCGCCTGGCTACCCGGGAGGCGGCGGGGGGCCTGAGCTACCAGATAATCGGCGCCATGGTGACGGAAAACGCCACGCAGCTCGAGCCCGGACAGCCGGTCATACTTTGGGAAGAAGACTATGCTGCCGCCCGGCAGGCGGTGGAAGATAAGAAACTCGCCGGGTTTGTGGCCTTTCCGGCCGATTTCACGCAGGCGCTGATGGCCGGCACCCCGACCAGCCTGGAGGTCTTCGCCGACGCCGGCAATCTCAACACCCGGACGGCCCTGAACGGCCTGGCCGCGGCGATAGCGTCGGAGATAGGGACGAGCCAGGTGATCATCAAGTCCAGCGTGGAGCTGGCGATACAAAGCGGCTCCCTCCCCCCGGACACGGAAAGCGTCAACAAATACGCTCAGGCGCTGCTGGCCGGGATGCTGGCGCGGGAGCCGGCGCCCTTCATCACGTTCACGACGGAGAAGGTGGGAGACGTTGAGGCGCAAAACGCGTCCAACTACGTTATCCCGGGCTACCTGGTGATGTTCGTCTTTTTTGCCGCGGCCGTGGGCGCGGAGACGATCGTGCGGGAACGCCAGAACCGTACCCTGGAGCGCCTGCTGGCCAGCTCGGTGAAGCGGGCGTCCATCTTGGGCGGTATCTTCGCCGGCTCGGCGATAAAAGGTCTGGTGCAGATCATCATCTTCTGGACCGTGGGCATACTGGTGTTCAAGGTCGACCTGGGGCTGTCGCCGGCGGGGGTCATCATCCTCTCCATCCTCATGGTGCTGATGTCTGCGGCTTTTGCCGTGATGCTGGCGACTTTAGCGCGGACGCGGCGCAGTGCTGCCTCGCTGGCGGTCATCACTTCGCTGGTGCTGGCGCCGCTCGGCGGTTGCTGGTGGCCTTCGTTCCTCTACCCGGACTGGATCCAGAACATCGCCAGGATCACGCCGCACGCCTGGGCTACGGAAGGATTCAACAAGCTGATGCTCTTCGGGGCGGACTTCGGGGCGGCGGTGCCGCAGATGCTGGCGCTGCTGGGCTTTGCGGTGGTCTTCGGGGTCATCGCCGTATGGCGGTTCCGCACCAGCGCGGTTTAGCTTCCCGGGTCCCTACCCGCCGTGGATGGTATAGTGGGACGTGCCGCTGGTTACGGTCTCGCTGCGGATGGAGATGATGAAATAGACCAGGTTCCAGGCATCGGTGTCGGAATATAAATCCACCTGAAGGTTGTTGTCCCCCGGCGTGAGGATGCCATCATCCCAGTACAATTCGAAAGTATCGATGTCCTGGCCCTGGTAGTTCCCCGGGTATGACGCGTTGTTCCAGACATTGGTCCAGGGACTTCCTGAGTTAGAAAGGTATTTACTCGTACCCGATTGCTGCCCGGTAATTTCCAGGTAGTCGCCTGTATACCAGCTATCGCCTTCAACGATAAAGCAGGTGAGCTTGGCGGCGACCGTTTCAATAATCTGCCCGTATTTGTCTGTGATCGGGTCAGGGATTTTAAAGCCGGTGATCAACCCTCCCGGCACACCGTCCGCATCGAAGTCGAGCGCGTCTTCATCGCCGGAGGTATGGGAGTAGAAATTTTCATCGCGGATGTAGATATAATGCCCCGCCGATTCCGGGGAGGCGTAAACTACTATCAGGGACCAGCCGGCAAAAGCGATCTCGGAGAGGGAACCTTCATTACGAATATCAGCCGTAACATCACCGACGGTGTATTTGGCGTTACCGGTGTGGT